>NZ_CP059277.1:0-137288 GCF_017894345.1 Lactobacillus taiwanensis
GCTACTTTGGCCATTGTTGGTTTGACCACCGTTGTTTGGTTGTTGGCTACTTTGGCCATTGTTGGTTTGACCACCATTATTTGGTTGTTGACCACTTTGACCATTGTTAGTTTGGCCACCATTATTTGGTTGTTGGCTACTTTGGCCATTGTTGGTTTGACCACCATTATTTGGTTGTTGACCACTTTGACCATTGTTAGTTTGGCCACCATTATTTGGTTGTTGGCTACTTTGGCCATTGTTGGTTTGACCACCGTTGTTTGGTTGTTGACCACTTTGACCATTATTAGTTTGGCCACCATTATTTGGTTGTTGGCTACTTTGGCCGTTGTTGGTTTGACCGCCATTATTTGGTTGTTGACCACTTTGGCCATTGTTGGTTTGACCACCATTATTTGGTTGTTGACCACTTTGACCATTGTTAGTTTGGCCACCATTGTTTGGTTGTTGACCACTTTGACCATTGTTAGTTTGACCACCATTATTTGGTTTTTGGCTACTTTGGCCGTTGTTTACTTGACCACCATTATTTGGTTGTTGGCTACTTTGGCTGTTGTTAGTTTGACCACCATTATTTGGTTGTTGGCTACTTTGGCCGTTGTTTACTTGACCACCATTATTTGGTTGTTGACCACTTTGACCATTGTTAGTTTGGCCACCATTATTTGGTTGTTGGCTACTTTGGCCATTGTTGGTTTGACCACCGTTGTTTGGTTGTTGACCACTTTGACCATTATTAGTTTGGCCACCATTATTTGGTTGTTGGCTACTTTGGCCGTTGTTGGTTTGACCGCCATTATTTGGTTGTTGACCACTTTGGCCATTGTTGGTTTGACCACCATTGTTTGGTTGTTGACCACTTTGACCATTGTTAGTTTGGCCACCATTGTTTGGTTGTTGACCACTTTGACCATTGTTAGTTTGACCACCATTATTTGGTTTTTGGCTACTTTGGCCGTTGTTTACTTGACCACCATTATTTGGTTGTTGGCTACTTTGGCTGTTGTTAGTTTGACCACCATTATTTGGTTGTTGGCTACTTTGGCCGTTGTTTACTTGACCACCATTATTTGGTTGTTGGCTACTTTGGCCGTTGGTAGTTTGACTGCCATTGTTTGGTTGTTGGCTAGCTTGACCATTATTGTTTTTTTGATTAATTGGATTTTGGTTGTTAACTGATTGACTTACAACAGGAGTTTTAATATTAACATGAGGAACTACGTTTGCATTAGATGATGATCCTGTAGTAGGTCCTTTAGTTGTATACTCAGCTAATAAGTCCTGTACTGATTTGTTCCAATTAGTATATTTAGCAGGAATCCATTGTTTTTGAGTACCAATCCGATACATTACTTCTCCACGAATTACCCCTTGTTCCCAAACTAAATATTTTGCATTTGCAGACACATACTGATCTTGATAGTTTCCATTTCTATCTAAAAGTCTAATCTTTTTATTGCCTTGACTTACTGTTGTCAAAATACCATTAATTCTAGATGTATATTTGGCTTCCATGCTTTCTTTATTACCAGTAATATCTAGTTTTTGATTTGGAAAGATTAAAGAACCACCATATTTTAAATTATTATCAATGACTACTTTATTTACTGAAGTCTTATCATCATGATTCTTATTATAAGTTTGAACAAGATCCCAAGTCGTATCACCTTTTTTAACAGTAATTGTTTCTGCGTTTGCTTGAGAACTAATTAAAGCACTTGAGCATAGTAAAGCTGCACTTGCAGCGGCTGATACAGTTAATTTTTTGAAAACATTTTTATTATTTGGCATTTTTATTGATTATATAAAACATGGAACTATAGATAAAATTTATCTTGTTTAAATAGTAGAAAGATATATTTTCCTTTCTTTATTTAATTATTATCTTCTTTTCTAGCTTATAGATAGGCTACTTATTAGTAATCGCCTAATACTATTTTCTTAAAATACAAAATAAATGAGAAAAATAAATAATTAAGTTTCAAATCAATGCTTATTTTCCATGTTTAGCTTTCTAAATAAGCCTAATTTTCTAACTTCTTCTATAAATTTCTATATTTTGGTTAACAGTTAATCAGCTCCTAGATTGATTTCTTGTACTTTTGACATTTTTAATGTTAGCAAAAAAAAAATCACCAAAACAAAAACGCACCGACTTTTTTTATTTTTTTTTGACCTTTTTTTGCATCAAAAAAAGCAAGTCAATTAAGACTTGCTTCTACTTATTCAAAATTACATTAGTTAACTTCTGCGAAATTGATTTCTAGCTTTTGAACTAATGCATCATCTATACCTTTGGCTTTATCTCCATCCCAATTTGCAATTCTAACTTTAAAACCATTCTCTCTTAACATCGAAATTAAATTTTTATAGTTAGCCTTAACTTGTTCGTTACTTTGAAAATCCATATCGTATGCAGTAGTAACAGTGGTTACATTTAATTTCTTTAATATAGGAAGAAAATGACGATAAGAATTAACACCAGCAACAGCTAATACATCCCGACCAACTTCATCTAATTTAGTATCAGAGAAAGTCTTAGCTAAATATGCGGAAGTAATAAAACCTTTTAAACCACCTTCAGTCAACCAAACAGATTTAGGCTTGGCTATATAATCCTTAATTTTCTTTCTATCATCAGGATGAGTAGGATCCAATTTAGCAATAAAAGGATTGTAAGCAACTTGAATAGGCATTTTGCCAGTTGCTCCCCCTTCATCTTTAGAAGAAGAAACCCAGAAATATTTACCGCCCTCAACAACTTCAAATTGATAAGGCACCCCACCATAGGAAAGATCAACTATATTTGAAGAAGCAATACCAGAAGCAATTTTTACTCCAGCAGTGTGTTTCCTTCCTATAATAGTAACGGTATATTCTCTAGTTTTAGAATCAATCATCACTTGAATATTAGCCCCAGGTAAAGGTTTAGTAACTTTAGCCCATAAAGAGACATTATCCACACGAGATTGAAAACCTACTAATTCATTTAAAATATTATAGTATGGAACCAATAAGCCCCCTACAGGTGCTTTAAAAACAGGACCAGAAAATACCTGAGTTGAATTAGGAATAGAAAAAGATTTCATAGAAAAGCCAGGAACACCTTGCCATAAATCTTTATTATATTTACTATCATTTGTCTGTTTTTGAAGATTATCTAAAACATTTTGCCAAATGTTGTTAATCGTGTATTCTCCATTAGCTTTCCCTAGTTGCATTTGTGAAAATAAAGGAGCTACTGAATCATCAAGATTGGCTTCTTTACGAGTAGTATAAAAAGAACCAAAACCACGATCTTTATGTAAGTTAAGCATTTCATCATCTAACCCTCTATTGTGGAGAGCAGTACGATGCTTATCTAATAATGGATAGGCTAGCAATACACTTCTATATAATAAATCAAGAATTGAATCAGGTGCTTTTTTAAATGTATTGGCAACTCGATAATTCTTTTCATCAAAGTTAACTCTATAGCTATCATCTAACTTGTATAAATACCCACCTAGATTGGGTAATTTATGGTCATTAGCAACTCTTTGACATATTACCTTAGTACCAGTCACATTAACCATACACCAATTTGAATGGCCACAAATAGGGCAACTAGCACCATTAAATTCTAACCAGTAAACTTTCTTATCTTTATAATCAGTATCTTGCATATTAGTTTCACGTAAATTACCACCAAATTTTTGTACAAGAGTCTCATAAGTATTAGTCATAAAAAATTCCTCCAAACAAAAAGGATTTAGATAAACAACATCTAAATCCTTTTTTAAAATTGCAAAATAAAAATAAACAAAACAATACAATTAAAACGTCTATCACATAGACACACTTCATACATAACCAACAATGGTTATAACAATCAAAATCAAACAATAAAATAGATTTCATAAAGATTATATCATGATTTAAAGTTAGTTTGAAATTGAGTCATATAGCTAGTCATGAGTTTTGTCTTTTTTTGATTTAGAGTCGGAATAAATAGTCTTATAGGTTTGGGAAAATTCATAGATATCTTTGACTAGCCAAAAGATCCCAATAGATAAAGCAACAATTATGAAAGCTACCATGCAAGCCAGTAAAATAATTGAATTATGATGGAAGAAATCCAAACAAATTACATATGCTACTAAGCTAATAGTGAAACCCAAAAGGGAGATAAATTGGTATTTATGGAGTAATTCAATAAATAGGGTATTTTTAAGTATCTTTTTCACGAAAGTCTTCCTAGCCAATAAACCACTTAATGGTAAAAGCAATAACCATTATAATTCCCGAAACAGTACCTAGAACAAGCATACTAATAGCTTGTTTTTTCATGAGATCAAAAAATTCTTTTTGTTTATTCATCTAAAAAACACTCCTAATAAAACACAAAATGTTGCCCCAATTATAGTTGTTTTAAGACTAGTAAAATCTCTATCAGAAAGTCTTTCCTGCTCAGGCTGACCAGTCATAATATAAATTTGACGATGAATTACTCCATATGCATACAGTACTAGTGAAGCAACCATAAAAAACATTTCTCCTAGCAGCATTAGAACGAATGCAAACTTCTGTCCACCAGTAATATTGGCATAAGAGACTAGCATTACCATAAAAATATGAAAAAAGATAAAGACACTATATGTAGAAATTAAAGTATTAGCTCCTCGCCATCGTGCATTACCATTATTTCCTAAATTTGAGAACACAAGATAATAAAGACCTAGCAAAAACATGCCAATTAGAGCAATATTAAGAAAATTCATTATTTTGCCCAAAATAGGCACTATAGAAGTTGCCTTACCGTCTAATCCAACAAGATGAAAAGCTTGCTTACCACTTTCGCTAAAAACTTGTTGCATCGAAGGATTCTTTCCTTCATTGGTAATGTCACTAAATGACATTAAATAAAATATATTGCTCATTATTTAACCTCAAATCTTCCTTTTAACTCATATACGAAAAAACTGTCATTATCCAGCGCACATTCATACTCTAAACTATCCTCAAAATTACCATTTAACTGTGGTAAGTTAATTGCTAAATCAGAAGATATAGAGTCCGAACCAAGCCTTTCAAGAAAAGCATCAATTTTGTTAATACTCTGTTTGTCTTTAAATACAGTAATACGCCCTATCTTATACCGACTACTAATTGAGTTCCTGAGTTCTTTCATTTTTGAATTAAGATTGGTATTGTTTGTTTCTTCAACATTTTGAGATAAGCGATAGTTTGCAATTTCCCAATTGCTGAAGAAAGATGTATTGGATGGTTTCAACTTTATATCTAAATATTGGTGCCAGTTTAAATTGAGTGATTTATTTTCAAACATGCGAACAATTGCAGTAATTAGAACGTTATATTGTTCTAAAAATGTTACAGAAGTAACTTGAAAAGGATTGTGATTATCATGCTCATTTTTAAAAGATAAGATGAGCTTGTATCTACTTCGACTATGTTGTTTTACGCTTAGCAAATAAGGTTTAAAACCATCAATATTGGATGTAAAGAAATCTAGCTCCTCTAAACTTCTTTTTAGGGATGTTTGTGCTAGCCCGTAAGTATCTTTTTCAATGTTGACAGTCGAATAGATTGATCCTGATGTTATCTCTAGACTACGTCTATTAAGAAGAGAAAAGCTTAGATTACAATCTGGAAGGACAATATTTTTATTAGTGCTATACATATCAATAAAAGAATTTAAAGTTAACATATAGCCTGATCGTACTCTAGAAGCTAATAACTCCTCATCTTCAATACTATAATCAGTCACTAAGTTTAAAGATCGTGCTTTTCTTTTCTTAAAGAAAATAGAAAATTCTGTAACTGGTCTTTCTAAAAAGCAATTTTTTTCGCCAATTACAGCTTGCCCTAGAATACTACCAATTAAGGTTTTAGTATCCATGGCAAAGTTTGGGACATTGAGCGAAAACCGACATGTTACTTTTAACGAAGAAAAGACAACTCCTATTACATCGATATCGGATTCTATGTGGATACTTTTTAGAAATAGCTTTTTAAAGACCATTGAATACTCATTAATAATGCTTTTGTATAAGTATTCAATAGAGTCTAGGATGTCTACTGAAAGCTCACTTTTTTCAGTCTCTTGTGAAAACACCCCTTCTACGGTACAACTTGTTTTACTTACGTCATATGTAAACGATAAATGACTAATTGTTTCGTTATATTCTTTTGTAAATCTTTTTAATTTTAAAAATGCTAAAGGGATACTTGCAGCATTGGTTTCTGAATAATTTAACATAATGTATATTTTCCTATCAAAAAAGGGGATGCTACCTTAAGCAGCATCCCCTTTAAATAAATTGATTATTCAGATTTAGATTTGGACTTTTGTTGAGCGTCAACTTCATCAAAATAAGAATGACCAAGTTTATATCTTCTGAAGTTGTGAGTACGAATGTATTCTTCATAGGCAGCTTTTCCCTGCACAGCTAAAATTTCATCTCTATCTTTCAACCAATTAGGAAATTCTCTACGTTTGAATTGTTGCCATTCATGGTTGTTGATACCGAAATAATGTTGAATTTTGCTGTCGCTGAATCCTGCTACCTGAAGGACGAGATAAACGTCTTTATCAATACCACCGATATCAGTTCTAATATCAGTTCTAGATGGATAGTAAGTACTAATCTGACTTTGCCGATTCAAGTCTTCCCTTAAGGCAAAAACTTTATTCATTGGTAAGCCAGCTACGCTACCTTCAATCATCTTTTCCTTAGTTTTGATATGTTTTCTCAGCCCTGTGCAAAGAATACAACCATCGTCACACACTTCTTGATGTTCAATAAATGTTTCTCCGAACCCTACTTTAGTTTGGTATAGATTTCGAAGAAAGCTAGGATAATTACTTATTTTTTTTGACATAAAACAATACCTCAATCAATTTCAAAAAAATATCTTTATTAATAACGTATAACCTAAGCAATCATTACGTTTTATTTATAATTTAAGAAAGATGCTATGCCTTTTTTATATTATTTAATAACTTAATAGTATGAATAAAAAAACATAGAATCCAATAAAAATAACTTTTGAAAATATTTTAAAATGATTTAAGGTTTTGGTCAAGAAAAGATCACAAACTAAATCTAAAAAAGCTACTTAATTATATTACCTGACTTTAGTAATTAACTTTTGCTTATATTTTAAATCAATATTTGAGCAGTCCTTTAGAAAGCTCAAATCTTTGAATTTAATAACAATATCAACCGGATCACCCGATTTAATCGTCTTGGGACTGGCAGCGATAGCTAGCTCTTTATCTTTAATAGTAGAATCTGAATTATATCCAACTAAATTAAAGTTTTTTGGATCAAAACGCATAGCAAAATAATCTTTAAGCTGAGCGGTAATGGTTAAGGTATTATCCTGGAAATTAAGCTTTGGCTTAGACCATTCAATTTGCTTAGATGTGTATTGATCTGGAGTCAAAGTAAACAATTTAGAAATATCGTTACCATTATCAGAAAATACTGTTTCTACTGGATAAAGAGCGTCTTTGGTAGAAAAGAAGCTTGAATTAGTGTCCTTAGTTCTGAACTTTGCAGTATAAGGTCCATTTTTAGAATCAATCTCATTTTCTAACGGCAAAGTAATCATTGCCGTTTTTCCATGCGGTACTACTAAAGTGTAATTTCTGTAAGAAGCTTGCACTCTAGTTTCATCATTATCTTTATCACTAACTTCTATGTTGTCAAAAGGAATAGAAATATCAGTCGAAGTTTGATTTAACACTTTGATAACAGCATTCTTTGAATCTTTCTTAGGAATAACCACCCACATCTTAAAGCGGTCATAATTTGGATCTGAGAACGTATTACGAACCGATGGAATTTCATTATCATTCTTAGTAGCATCTTTTATTTTTTTGGTGTAACTAAGAATATCTTTGTAGTAAGTACCGATATCAGTTAAGTTTTGTGCATTAGAAACTTTTAAATCATTCTGATTTGTTTCGGTAGACAAAACACTTGCCTTAACTTTTTTGCCATTATCCATTGTGTAATAGAGTTTTACATACTTTAATTCATTCTTCTTCAAGGTAGTACCAAGATAAAAAGAGATAGTATTGTTGTATGTATTACCTGTATCAAAATCCAAATGAAAATCAGAAGACTCGCCTGTGATTTTCAGCGGTTTAAATTTATGTCCTTGAATTTCAAGCGTAAAATTTTGCGAATTAATAACCGTTGAATTTGTCCCCGTATTTTTAATAAAGACAGGGATGGACATTAAACCGGAGCTCTGAGATATTTTTCCTCTAGCTAAATCCAAGGCGATAGTCTTTTTTTTACTCTGAGTCTGAGCAGTACTATCATCTGGCATACGCTGAGGAGCTGAACTGGCACACCCTACTAATAAAATACTGGTACTTGCTAGTGAGACTCCCGTAAGGAGTATCTTTTTGAATCTCATTCTTCATCCCTCTTCATAAGAATATCTTCTGCATTAATTTGTCGTAAACCTTGATCTTCTCTATTAGGAATATAAAAAGCGTGAGATGCGCCCTCGTTTACAATCTGTGATCCAACTAAAAATAAGGTCGGGAATCTAAAGTTCCTTAACTGTAAGAATTCACAAAGTTCGTTAGCTCTTTTTAGTGTTGGAGTGTAGAAAGATAAAATGTTCTGACCAACTGGTAAATCATTTATTTTAAAGTTCAAATCTATCGTGTTAGAACCCTCTGGCTGGATGTAATTAGACCATTTTGCGACTACATCTTTATAGTATTCTGGATTATCGTTATGTAGTGCAGGATAAAATACCAAGTTTTTAGGATGATCGTGAATTAAATCTAAATTCACCTGTAATGGTGATGGCATTAACGGTTTACCTTCAAGCGGCTCTCCTCTGAATAAAGTTGAGCTCTCGTGATACACGGGCAAACTAAGTAATAGTTGATAAACATCTAGAGTTTCCCAAAAACGTAAATGATAACGTTGATTCAAATTAAAGAAGTTCTGTGGTTGAAAATAGTTATCAGTGTAGAAAGTATTAAGAAATCGAAAACCATTTCCTGATAACGTATATACAGGAATATCCGTATCATTGATGGGATGATGATACTTCCAACGAACAATTAATCCATTTAAAAGTAGGAATTCTAAAGTCTTACTTATGTTATCTTCATGTAAAACATCCGGAAAAATGCGTGCTTCTCGTCTAATTTGTAGCATTTGCACACTTTTAAACATCCCTATAAACTTAAGCCAATATTCCTGCTCAGTGTCCATTTTCGTTAAAACACTGTTATATTGATCTGCAATTTCATATTGCCGAATCTGTTTAACTGATTCTCTTAAAGTTGCATACCCTGGTAGAAAAAAGTCTCTCTCAATCTTGAACGTTAACTCGTCACTAGGATTAATTAGCGAAGGAAGAATCATTCGTCCATTATCTTGATCGATGAACTCATTGTCACTAAAGTTTATTGGAATCAATCTATTAGACTTATCCATTTTTCAACTCACCTTCTCTATTGATTATGTGGATCTAAAGTACGAGCAACTCCATGTGGGAAACGAACAATAAAGGCTCTTCCTCTGTGATTCTCTTCATCAATAGAGTCAAGACGGACGATTACTGGAGTATTTTGTCTTGCGTCTGCAATAGTTGGCTGATATTGAGAATTTGTGCTCAAAACACCTTTAACCCACCAGCCAGGAGCTATTTCTACTAGGATTCCTTCTACTGGGTGACATCTTACTATGTGAGCTTTAAAGTCTGCATGTCTGTCGTAAAGAGATCTAACTTCATCATCAGGACTGTCTAGTAAAGGTAGTCGAGTAGTCATTACTTGAAAACGAATCCCTTTAGGTACTGGACGATTATTTTTCATATCTCTTTTAACACTTGGGCTTTCCTCATACGTTGACTTAATAATATCAGTGATCTTAAATGGAAATTTCATCCCAATATATGCGACTTCACTTAAGGGATGCATAAAAGATTGGTAGTAAAAATTCTTAGCAAGCATACCAAGCTGTACACCTTGATAAGTGAAATTAACAAAACGAAAGTTAGGAGTATCGATTACTTGAGTGATTTCTCCCATTCTAATTTCATCCTTAAACTTCTCAGGATTATCTGTCATTTCTTGATACCAAGCATATCCATATGCAAATTCAGCTTGTCTAATTGAACCTAAAGCAATGTATTCAGCATTACCTTCATCATCAATAGTTTCTGCATCAAGTAGAGTAGAAATAGCAATTTTGATTCTATGGTCAATAAATGTATCTAGATTAGCATATCCTTCCCCTGCTTCATTAGCGAAGATATAAACTGGTGTATTTGTTTCTTCCAAATGCATCTTTAAAACAGGAGTACGATATCCTTTTCTAATTTCAAATTCAGATACTTCATCGCCTACAGCCCAAACTAAAGCTTCAGTATCTAAATTACCAACGTTGCTTTCTCTCTTTAATTTTGCTACAAATTCTTGATCTTCTACCGGAACACGCTTGGCACAATCCAAAAAGAAAGGAATCTTTCGTTCATTTTCTTGTACCTTTTGCTCCTCTTCTCTTGTTTTTGCCATTTGCATTAATGCTTCAATATTTTGATCTGCCATTTTTAAATACAACCTTTCATAAATATCTTTAGTATTACTTTAAAGGCTATAGTCGAAATACAGGTGGTTTTCAAATCTTTTGAAAAAACCATCCAGGGGGCTTAAACCTAGACACAAAAAAGGCATTTACCAAATTTAGAGATTCGATAAATGCCTTTAAATTTATACCCTGATTATCGCAATGTCTTTTTTCTGACCTTGCTTACACAATCTTACTTAATTATTTAAGACCAACCGCATCGTGGCGTCTTACATATTCAACTGCGGCTCCTGCAACCAAGGTTACTAATCCTAAGCCAAGCAATTGACCAATTACATCATTTGAAGAACCTGTTTGTGGCAACGTTGAATTTGAAAAAGTTGCTGCACGAACTACATTTGGAGTTCTTTGAACAGTACTTACATTTGGAAGTACTGTCTTTTGACTAACTAATCTGCCTACTGCTGGAGTTGCATTGTTAGAACTGTTGCTTGCATTGTTAGATGCGTTATTTGAAGCATTGTTGCTTGAATTGTTTGAAGAATTGTTATTGTTGTTATTACTACTGTTGTTGTTATTGTTATTATTGTTGTTATTGTTGTTTACAATAACTGTTGATCCACCTGCTGGTGGTAAAACAACTTGAGTGTTTGTATGGTCAATAACAATACTTTCAGACATATCATCTAAATCAGCATGTTCCATTACTACACGACCGTTGTCGTATAAAGTTTGGAATGCAACTAAGGTATGTCCTTGATATGGCTTACCGTTAAATTTGAATGTTACTGTTACTGTTCCATTCTTTGTAGTTGGTGTAAACCGTGCAGTTGCTACAATTGGAACACCATCTTTTACTACAGGCAATCCAGTAACTTGATCCATTAACTTACCACGGATTGTGTACTCTTTGCCTGGGATTAAATCGGTGTATCTGATAATATCATCTGCAGTATTATTTTCGCTGGCTTTAACTAATTTTTGTGCATTTGATGATAATGTAGTATGCATTTGTGGATGTGTTACATGTACCGTTTGACTCTTATCATTAATATCTCTGTGAGCTACTAATTGATAGTCATTGTAGTATAAAGTTTCATATACTACTAAGTCATGGTTCCAATAATGATGAGCGTCAAATTTTACTTCTGATTTAACTTCACCATCTGAACTTGTTGGTGTAAATGTCTTTTCGAATTCGACTTTCTTACCATTATTCATTACAGCCTTACCAGTTTGCTTATCAATCACAATACCTTTTACAGTATATGTTTTACCAGCGATAAGATCCTTGTACATAATAGTATCAACTAAAGTTTCACCATCTGTTGGTTGTAATTCATTTTCCCCTGTTTCCTTATTTGCAGCTTTTGTGTGTACTTCAGGATGAGTTACATGAACAGTTTGATCTTTATCATTGATATCTTCGTGAATGGCCAATTGATGGTCATTGTAGTACAAGTCTTCGAATGCTACTAAATCATGATTTGAATACTCATGAGCATCAAATTGTACTTCTGATTTAATAGATCCGCTTGAGCTTTCTGGTGTAAAGATCTTGGTAAATGTTACTTCTTTACCATTATTCATCACTGGTTTACCAGTTTGCTTATCCATTAACTTACCTTTTACGGTATATGTCTTTCCTGGAATTAAGTCTTTGTACTTAATCGTATCAACAATAGTTTCTTTATTTGTTGGTTGAATTCTATTGCTGTCTGTTTCTTTATTTACTGCTTGAGTTTGTAACTCTGGTTTAGTAAAGCGAACTGTTTCATTTTTATCATTAATGTCTTTATGAGAGAAACTATATACTTTACCATCAGTTGTCTTTTCGGTTTGCTCACCTTCTGCAAAGGCTACTACTTCCTTACCAGCTAATGACTTAGCGTTAGGGATGTTTAATTGAACATCAACATCTTGCTCAACACCCTTGTCCCCTGCTTTATTGCCAGCAGTAAATGTTTTCTCAACTTCCACTTTCTTACCATCAATGGTAATTGGATTACCAGTTGCTTTATCAACTAACCATGCACGAACTTTATATGGTGCATTTGTTTGAAGTTGAGTAAAGTGTAATTTTTCATTAACAGTAACTGGTCCATCGATTGATTGAAGAGTCTTTGATCCATCTTCAGCATTTGTAGCAATTGAAGATGCAGTTACATCTTGATATTGGTTAGTAATATGAGGAACATTAATAGTTAAATTACCACCATTTGCTTTTACTGCTGCGGAACTAGCATCTACAGCAATTGGTGTTTTATTGATCTTGATATTACTTGGAACTTTGTCTTCAACTAAGACATAGTATCCCATCTTCAAATTACCAGTAGTGAAATAACCATTATTATCAGTAGTAAATGAACCAATAGATTCGCCTAATTCAGTATTACCTTTTACTTGTTTAGCTGCTTTATACAATTTGAAGGTAACCCCTGGTAATGGATTAGTTTGTAGTCTATCGTCAATTTTACGTACATTAAACTTAATGAATGCTGCGTCAACATGATATTCAGATGCTGCAGAAATTGGTTTAGTCTTTAATGCAATTAACGAATAACTTGCTTGTTCTTTACGTTCTTGGTTTCCTGGTACACCAAATCCTGTCAAAACATAAGACTTATCTGTAGTCGCATTTACACTAACAGTGCTGCTTCCAACTGCAGGTGGTGTCTCAATAGTAAAGTCCTTGTTAGATTGAACATTGGCACTTACTGTAACATTACCTGATCCATCTGCATTGGCTTGGCCAACAACCTTACCATCTTGAATAATTTTAGTAGTTCCCGATAAAGATGATCCTGTTACTTTGATTTGTACAGGAGCTTCATCGAGTTTACCACTAGGATTCTTGGTAACGGCTTGGTAGGTCTTACTTGCTCCACCTTCGTTAGTTGAAGTCTTGTTTCCTTCTTTAAGTTCGATTGATGAAGTAGCAGTAGTTCCCCTAACTTTGTCGGCATCGGCTCTAATTTTTTCATAAGCAGCCTTTACTTTATTAGTTTCAGCTTGACTTGCTGAACCATCTGGACTTGTCCAATGGATTCCGTTCTCCTTAATCCATGTCACGTGACCTGGATTACCTTTCCATGCATCTGAAGAAGTTTCCATCCAAACAGCTAACTGAGTAGCGTAAAATGCCGCATCAGCATCGTCCCCACATCCTAATTCTTGAGACGATTTAGCTGGCCATCCACTTCTTAAGATTGCAACCATACCCTGTGTTGGAGTGCCTGCATAGGTTTGATTGTATTGTCCCTTTGGCGTATATAACAACGGCTCAGTACAAAACATCTGATCCCCATATTGATCTGTCCATCTATCAGCAACACCGGGTTCATTTGGCACATTTCCACCTTCAAGTTTTGAGTATGCGTCAAATGAAACGTAAGTTTTTGTTTGGTGAGCTTGTTGTGGGAAAGTTACGCTGGTTGGAATGGAATCATGTTCCTTATAACCCGTATCAGCGAATACCTTTTCACTGGTTCCCAATAACATAGGTAAAGCCATGGTTAATGCAGACATAAACTTTAGACCTTTACGTTCATTGACAACCACAGGCTCATTTTGAACTGTGACTTTTTTCATTCACTTTTTTCTCCTTCTTGTAAAGTTGTTGCAACCCCCTAAATTGCAAGACGAGTTCTACTCATCGATAGTAATATTATTCTGGTTTTCAATTTTTAGGTTTAATTGTAAATAATTGATAAAAATTCCTTACAGTTGCTTTTCTGCGTGGTTATTACTTGCTACAAAGAGTATGTTAAAACATGCTAAATCATATTTATTCATATAAAATCATACTGAAACATACAAAAACATATTTTAATATATTTTTTTTATGATTAAATATTGCAAAAGCCCAATTTAAGCGCTAAACTATAACTATAATCAAATATATTAAATAAAGAGGTAATACGATGAAAAAGAACAAATTAATGGTAGTCTCAAATGATTTAGGCTATGGTGCAGTAAAGATGAGTGTAGATGGTCAATACATTAAAGAACCATCTGTTGTAGCAGAAGTACAACAAATCACTAACGATCCAATTAATTCAAGCAATGAAGCTGAAGTAGAAAGAACTATTTCTTCATTATTGGATAACCTAGATGTAACAATTGACAAAAAACGTTATTTAGTTGGAGCTGCAGCCAGCAATTCAACTCTTCCACGTCAGCAATTTGATATTAATTCAGGTCGAGGAAAAGCTAATACCGATTTAGCGATGATTCTTCCACTAAGTATTATTGCTGCTAAAAAAATCCAAGAAGCTTATAATAATGAAGTTGATGTATTTGAACCATTGAAAGCAGATGTAGTGATGACAACTGCTTTGCCAATCAGTGAAATTGGTTTTGGAAATTCTGATCATAGAGAAGAATTTGCAAACAAATTTACAAATAAAAAACACATCATTATTTTTAACAACTTTGACAATCCGATTTCTGTAACCCTTTCCTTTAAGACTGTAAAAGTATTTAAGGAAGGAGAAGTTGCAACAGCAATAGCCATTCCTCATGGTCCAGAAAAACTTAGAAAAGCTCTAGTTTCGGATATCAAGAAAAATTATCCTGAAATTTCAGAAAATATGGCTGAAGAATTAATTGCCAATTCTAAAAATGTACTAGGAATTGATATTGGCCAAGGTACAACAGATCTAGCACTTACCACTAAAGGAGTAGCAGATGTATTTAACTCTGTCAGCATCTCAGAAGGATATGGAACAGTTCTACGTAGAGCATGGCAATTCTTACCTCGTATGGACAAAGGTTATCACCTACCCGATACAGTTGCATTGACAGAAGTTATTAATTCAGAACCTATCAATAAAATTGATCAAGAAAATAAAGAAACAGCCCTTGAGGCCATTCAAACCAGTGTACCAAGTCTAGTTGGTAATATTGAAGAAGGCTTCAATGCTGCTTTAACAGCAAACTATAATTTAGAAGTAGTCTATCTATTTGGTGGGGGTTCAATTCCATTAATTCAACAAACCACTTTACGTCACCAATTAGTTGACAGCCTTCAAAGAAAACGATCAAAAGCTATCCTTGTTTGGGTAGGTGAAGAATATTCACAAAAATTAAATGAGTTGGGGTTAGAGATGCTAGCAAATGAAATTGCTGACAATTTAGCCTAAAATTAGATGGGGATTGATAATAATGAGTAAACGTAAGCCTAAAGAGTTTAAGCGGTATACCATAAAAGTTGAAGTTAATTCACCTCAATATAAATTTATGGAAAAGCAACCAAACTATGGAATGGCCATTAATACTTTGCTGAAATTAGCCATAAAAACATATGGGTATACAGATTTAGTCGATCACTTACTAAGTGAGCAATTTAAAAATGAAAGTCTCAATGAAAAACCAGAAGTAAAAAAAGCTCCTGATACGGAAGCTAGAGAGACTGAAATTAAACAAGATAAAAATATTAATAAGACAGTTGAACCACTAGATTCCTCCGAAACAAAAGCAGTAAAGCCTAATGACCCTGAGCCCGAGAATAAAGACTCAGAGTCTAAAGAATCAACTGTACCGGTTAAACAAAAGAAACGAAGCTTATTATCAGATAGTCAAGCCCTGTCTTAACACAAAAAAGCCAGATCTCTAAGATCTGGCTTTTTTTGTTATAAATCAGAAGATTCTCCTCCAAAAAACAATTTATTAATTTCACTTGGATTAAGTTTATCTTTCTCTGATTTTTCCTCAACATTTTCACTAGGTTTAGTGATCTTTGGTTCTTTTCGTTTAGGCGTTGTTTTGATTTCTTTTTTCTTTCTGACCGGAGGTTGAGATTTCTTTTCTGAAGAAACCTCTGGAGTAGAAGAAATCAGTGTCTGTTGGGGCTGTTTCTGTTCCGGCATGGAAACATTAATATCTGAGATATTCATTTTCATATGATTTAATGAATAATCTTGATAAGCAGTGGCAAGATCTCTTAGACCAAATGACTTCTTACAAATTAGAATAGCTAATTCAATAGAATCTTTTAAATTCTTTTGACAATTTAAATATTCATTTAATTCATTTTGACGCTCTTCCGACAAATGAATAGTAATACTTTTTCTATTTTTATTTCTTTTATTCGGCATAAAATCACTTCATGTAGGCTAGTCTAAACTCTAACCCATCTAAATTTAGGTTTTGCGCAAATTTACGATCAACCCATAGAATAGGAGCTGTTTCAAAGGGTGACAAACTTTCGATAGTTTTAGCTAACCCATCTTCAAAATGTTCTTTTAAAACAATAGATCCCCCACCACACAAGAAAATTAATCCAATTTGACCATTAAGACTACGATAAATACTCTTGATTTGCTCAATAATCTGTTGTTCTAACATTGTTAATTGAGTATCTAAATACTGCTTATAGGTTTGGCTCTCCATTCCATCCCCTCTATTAGCAATATCCATAAACTGTTGTCTAGTGATTTTACCAATCATTGGGTAATTCTGATGTAGGGCTTGAATTGCATTCTCAGTGGCATTTCCAATTCCCATTAGAATACTGCTGTTTAGTGTAGGCACAGTAGAAGTTGAATTTGTAACGGAAAAATCTATAGTTCCATCTCCAATGTCAATGCCCAAAATATTCCCCATTTTCAAAATATCTTGGCCACTAAACGATTTATTATATTTCTCTTTAAGAGAATCAAATATTCCATCGTTTCTTGCCATAGAATAGTCACTTGGATCCGCAATTAAACCATTTGCTGCAATAATTCCTTCAGGTTGAATATCAACATTTATAAAATTAATTGTTACAGTGATTGGAACGGAAAAATTATTTAAGATCACAATATGAGTATGATCTGCAAATCTTTTTGTGTAAGTATCACGAACCCCTTTTAGTTTGATTTCATCAATAGGAAGTGCAGTGTCCATTTTATCTACGGTAATGTCTAGGGAATTAGGAAGTTCTCCATTATTAGTAAAGTATTGAGTAACAGCGTTTGTAGCTAATAAGCTTAGTAAACAAATAATACTTATATCAGAAGTACTTTTACCTTCATTACTATTAACGTTAAAGCTAATAGGTGTAGAAGTTCCAATTTGCGCACTCTTACCAACTAAATAACGACCATTAATGTTAACTCCCTTACTCTGTACAGTAACATCCATATGGTCATAAAGACTAGCCATCGCCTTTCCAACTTCCTCAGAATTATCTGTATCTATAGTTTGTGGTTCTTGACCGGGAAGAACAGTAGCGATAACTGATGGAAAAGTAAAGCGTTGACTGTTGATCTGATCTTTCATATATCCATTACCACCATCATGAGCAACAGAAACATGAAATTTATTTTTATCTTCAGACATTTTCTAGACCTCTCTTTAAAAAACTTAACTAAGAGAATTATAAAGGGAAAAACGTTTGAAAATGGCTTTTTATAAGTTTAAACAAAAAAGGAAAGGAAACTTGTTAACATTTAACTATTATAAGTATTTATCCCGAGCACTAGAAAGGAAAAAATGATGGATAAGATAACAAAAGAAAAATTACAAGAATATAAAAAAGGCCCTTTATATGAGTTATTTCACGCTTATCATCCGATAGAAAATGATAATGACCGTTTATACATTACCCCTAAAAAAAAGCCCGTAAAAGAGGAAATATCGCCTGTTACTGAAAATATTAACCAACAACCTCTTCCTACTATGCCAAGAACAGTTAATGATGAATTATCAGTTACAAATCAAGTGCCACAAAATGATACTTTCGCAATGAAAAATACGCAAGAAACAAGACCTACTCAAAAGGTCTCTAATGCACCAATTCAAGAGTCACCAAATAATACCAATTCTGTGTCTGTTTCCATTCCAAAACCTCAGATACAAAATCAAACTCAAAGTAACTCAGCATCTATTTCCATCCCTCATCCCGAACCGGTAAAGACGGTTAAAAATACCAATCAGGTAAATACAGTTACAAACCAGACTGAAAGAGAATTACAGCCAAAACCAACTAATATTCAGACTCAGAGAGTAGAATCTTCTGAACAATATGAACAATATACAACTGCAGAAACTAAGCAAAAATCTAACCAATCAGATTCTTATTTAAATAATCCTGCCAGAACAAATAATACTATTAATGCTGCTAAACCAATTCAAAATGAAGAATCAATCAATTCTGTAGAAAATCCACTACCAACACCAAATCAAGATACGAACTTATTAAATTCAATCGTAACTCAAGAAAAATCAGCAGCTAATAGCGACCAACAAGCCAAAGAAGCTGTCTATAAAGAAATCATGAGTTCAGCAGATGATATCAAATGGATTGAGAAAAGTCACAAGCTAGAATTAGCATTTAAACAGGATTTAGCAAAAATTCCTTTGAAAAAGATAACTGTCTACTCCACTAAAGATGATAGCGAATTTTATATCCCATTAAATTCAGTGCTATTTAATATGCTTGGTTCAGTAGTAATTGGAAAAAGTTTGTACTTATTGCTGATCTTTAGAAATGGAAAAACAATTACTATTGCACCGTATGATTGGATGAAAAGCGATAAAAATGCGGTTATCCAACAAGGTTTCCAATACTATTACACGGATTTAGATTTGAGCAGCCTAAAAACAACTTTACAAATAATGTCCGGTTCAATTACACCAACAGACAAATATACAGAATTTTGGCTTAAATATATGCCAGCTATCACTGACTAATGTGCTTATGAACAACAAAAACCATTAAACCTGGGTTTCATCCCTCGATTTAATGGTTTTTTCTTAGCGGTCAAAATCTGTATACTCAGCTTCGCTACTATCCTGTTTAGATAGAGCTTCTTCAAACTGTCTATTGACTTCTGAACTAGTTAAATCATTCGACCAAGCACTTGAATCTAAACTATTATCTTTACTTGTATTTGTAACTTGTTCAATTTTTTCTTCTAATGAATTTAGTAATTCTTTGATTTTTTCAAAATAATTATTTTCTATTTTTTCAATCTCTTTTCCGTCTGTATCAGACGTAAAACTAGATTTGCTTAAATTGGTAATAATTTCAGTTAAATTCAAAATTTCATTCTGTACATCTGATAAATATATTTTGTCTTTATCTATTGTGTTTTCAGTAATATACCCTATGTCAAAAGGTGACATAATCCAGCCATGATTTTTATCATCATACTTTGCTAGAACTAGATCCTGTTCCTGTATTGCATAGTACCGCCCTACATAAGTATTATATGGACTCTTTATATGTAATCTAGAAAAATCGTTTATTGAGTATTCCTTTAATGCTCTAATAGCATTTTTAGAAGACCATCCAATAAATATTTCTTGATTACTGTTTTGGGCGCAGCTCCACATATCAGACGTATAAGACGCAATATTAGCTATTTCAGACTGGTTATCAGTACTTTGCCTATAAATATACAGGGATGCTTTTGAGTTGCTTAGAAAGTCTTTAAAGAGGTCATATCTAACATTGCTATCGAGTAAGACATCATAGTTATGGTATAAAGCAAAAACAAGCAGCATGTATTCATAGGAGTTCTTCTTTAATCTAGTAGCTGGAATAACAATAGTACGACTTTTAGATCCAATGAAATATTGACTATTAGCTTTGTGCGTACCGTGTAAAGACCAAAGAAAATCCATCATTTGCTCAGTGTATTTAGGGTTAGCTTTAAATACCTCGATTGCTTGGCTAAGGGGCTTAGATTTAGAAACCCTGCTGAGATCAGTAAATATATTATTTAGATCATCCTTAGTACTTCGATACCACTTTTTGAGAATATCAAGATAATCTGCTTTGTCATTTTCAGATGCAACTACTATTAGCTTTAAAAACATTAATAAAGTTTTTCGATTAAAGGGATATTTTTTGTGTAGATCCAAACTAAAGTAGCTCTCGACTAATAAATTTAATTCATTATTCTTTAAAACAACATCTTTGGAAAAAATAAGCTCAGCATTTTCGCTATTAGACAAATAAATTTCATTAGCATTGGCTTGTTTTAAATCATTTAACCAGAGATCGTTCACTACTAAAATCTTAGGTTTTTTATTTACTGCTATATTAGCAGCAAGTGGTCTACGCTTCCAATCAAAACATATATTAGGATCAACTACTAACTGTTGTACTGTCATTTTTTATACCTCAATCATTATGTGAAATCATTCCCGGTTGATTATTAAACGGATCTTTATCATCAAAGGATGTTTCAGGTTCAAAATTCTTTTGACTTTGATTTGATGGTAAAGGCCCATCACCATAATTTTTCATAAGATTATTTAATTCTTGATTGAAATTATGTGGTGTCTTAGGTTTTACCTCTATTGGAGTGAAATTGTCTTTCTTATCTTTATCCTCTAATTTAGATATTCGACCGTTTAATTTTTCCATAATAATATCTATATCCTTTGGGAATATAGGTGATAAAGCTTCTCGTTGTTCCTTAGCGTATTCTTTTAGTCGTTTTATTTTTTCCGTCTGAGATAGGTTTTCATTATGATAAATTGTATTAAATCCATTTTTCATCTTAACTATGGCATTATGTTTTATCTCCGCTGAAGATTCTGATCGTTTAGAATTAATATCTTTCTCTTTAGGCTCTTTCACTTTAGTAACTGAAACAGTTGGTTTAGAGTCTGTTTTTATATTAGATATCTTTTTTAAATCAGGGGATGAATCATAATCAGTCTCAATTTTATTATCATATCTTCCATTTCCACCATTTGGAGATTTAAATACAGAATTTTCAGCAGCTTCTTTTGCAGCTTCAATTGTAAGTTGATCGTCCGATATAGTTTCATCACGGTCTGGAGATTTGGAACTGGTTATTACATTTCCCTCAAGTTCAAAAGGATCTCCGCCTTCTTCTATTAGAGTGGTTTCGCTCTTTGAGCTTTCTATTTTGCCCGGAAGCTTTCCTACTCCAACTTTTTTTACCATTTCATCTTTTTCATCTTTGACTGTCTGAACATTGTTACTTGATTGTTCAGGCTTATTCTTTTCTATTTTACCGACTTTAAGATCCTCAATGATTTCCTTATCAATTTCATCATATTCTGCATTAGTATGTTGTGCTATGCGATTAAGTTCCTCATAGGCTTGTTTATCCTTCGGTTTGTTTAAGTCAAAGTTATTCTCATCATTCTCAATTTTTTCCATTGAGACTCTATGTACTTTAATACGGTCAAAGATCAGAGATTTATGGTCACCAGGAGTTCTTACAGCGATTGTAAACTTCTCTAGTCCCATAATTTCATCTGGTGTTATATTCGGCACTTCAGTAGTTTGCGAGCTAATTCTGGTTTGATTTTTAGTAGAGTTAGCAGCTAAGTCAATTTCTTGATTTTGCAACGATTCTTCAGTGACTTTATGTGTACCAAATAATGCTGATAAAGTCTCTGCATCTTCAGCTCCCATATCACCAAAAGTAGCTCGTGTTAACATGACAGAAAATACTGCTCGTAAATAGTCTGGTCCATTTTTTAGTGATAATTGAGCTGGAGACTGTGCAGCAATATTTAATGGCACATTATACTTTCTGGCCTGTGCAGCAAAATCAGTAAAGTCTGCAGTCAAATAATCAGGGAACTCATCCATATAAATTGGGAACATTGGATCAACATTGGCTTTACGTCTGAATGTAGCTGCTTGGATGGCCAAGATATAAATTTGTCCAAGCATCTTTGCCGAGATAGCACCTAAGGTATCTTTTGATGTATTACATAGTAAGATGTAGCCATTCTTCATAGCATCGTCTAGAGAAAAGTTACTTTTACCAAATAATACACGTCTTAAACCTCTCTTTTTAGACATTTCAATTAATTGGTTGATAAGACCAGTGATGTTTTCCCGTTGAGTATCTTGATATACTGGTTCTCCTGCATGTGGTCCAGATTGCTGAATTTTAACCCCATCTTTAAATTGCGGAGATATGATGTTGTTATCAAACCACGATAATGTTTCTGAACTAATCTTATATTTACTATCTAACTCTTTGATATTATTTTCTAACTTTTCTATTTCTTCTCGATTGCCGCCCTCTTGTTGTAATCTTTCAATCTTATCTCTAGTTTCCTCTAGCTTATCTTCCAAAATTGAAACATATTGTCGAAGTTCTTCTCTTTTTTCAACTACAACATATACGTCATTGTACATTTTTACTAGATCACCAAAAGTTGCAGCTTTACCTTCAATTATTGAGGCATATTTGAGCAGATATATATGTTGAGTAAAGTGCATTCTTTCTGTCTTTGAGAAGAAATCGTCTGCATTCTTTTTTAATCCAGTAATGATATCTGTCAAGGTTTGGTTAACAGCTTCAACTGGCCCATCCATTAAATTAAGGGATGGAGTTTGAGGATTTTCTGGGTCAAACCAAATTATTCTATCTTTGGGAACTCCCATACTAATCGCAATTTCATAAATATTTCTACATAGATCGTTGGTTGGCTCAATAACTCCAAATCCACTGAGGAAATTCTGTTGATCTCCGTACGGTTTATTCCAATCTTTATCAAGTGCTCTTTTTGGATATGTCCGCAAATAAAGAATAAATTTACGAACATCTTGAGACATTTGTGGGATAAACCAAGTAGATGTTTTACCTGCTCCAATAGGTCCAAAAATTACTGAATTTTGTCTTCTAGATGCCGGTGTTTGGTAGACATCGTCTCCTGTAATTAGAGACTCTCCTAAGACCATGTATGGCTCATTTTTTGATTTAGCTAGGTCTTTTTGAGATTTTCCGGATAACATATCATGCAATGGTTTATATCGAAATTCGTAAGATTTCATCCACTCTTGAATTCTAGCTTTAAATAAATCAGATAAGTGTTTAAAGCGTGCATGAAGATAGAAAACAGCTATAATAGCTGCACCGAATAACAATAATCGATTCACTATTGGATCTCCGGCTACTTTATCTGTCATTTTATACGTCCAGCCTTTCATGGATGGATGTAATCTTAAAAATTGTAAAAACGGCATAGCAATAAAGCAAAGTGGCACTGCTACAACACAACCTATAATGTAAGATACTTGCCAAAAAAAGTTTTGTAGATAATTCCAATTAATTTTGACTCGTTCATCTTCGTTCTTGTCTAATCGACGAGTAGTAAAAAGAATCATAAGCCAATTAATTAAGCTTGATCCTATCAGCAAAACTGCAAGAACAACCCACAATACAATATTTATAATTGTGAAATTCAAATTTGGAAATGGAACAAATACTTGAATACCACAAATAATCCACACAACAGTTGCTAAAATCCAAATAGTAATTCTTATGGAATCTAAAACTTCAATAGACTCTAGCAATGTCATGCCAGATAGATCTTCAGTAAATTCTTTCTCTTTATTTTTTAACCACTGATCTATCTTATCAATCATCTATAATCACCCTTTTCAATAAAAGATGATTAAAGTATAAAAAAATACGCCTAAATTAAGGCGTATTCCTCAAAACATTTAAAATAGGGGGATCCACTCTCCCTCTTCTGGTAACTTAATTTCATGTAATATTTTCACTTTGGGAGCAATGGTAATTTTTTTACCCATTTTATCAAAATCAGGTGTTACAGCGGCAGGAATTAGATGAACCTCTATTCCATTGTCTGTTTTTTCTGTTTCTTCTCTTTTTTCGTTTAACATACTATTTACCTACTTTCTAGGACTTTACAATCTTCTCATACATTGAATGTTTCTTATACTTCTACTAGTAAGTTATCACAAAAAAAGTTACCTAAACAAAAATGCACCCTAATTTTTATTCTCTCTCTGCTTGTTTTAAAAAATGAAAAAGCAGAAAATCTTTGGGCTAAACCCACTTTTTAAAAAAGATTTGTCGGGCAGTTTGTTGGGCAGTAACGATAGGACATCTTTTTACAGTTTCAAAACCAAAAGCTCTTTTAATTTGAGATTCAAACTGTTTCATTAAAGCAGATGCATTAGCTTCTTTTGATCCAAGAGCAATTAACATCACATATACATCATGAAGATACTCATCGTACATTTGTTGTATTTCGCTTATATCAGTTCTTCTTGGCACGTTCTTACCATCCTTTCTTAATAATCAAAAACGACAATTGATGAAATGGCAAAAACAAGCATTGATACAAAAGTAATTGCGGTAATAGCAATACTTGGAATCGTTGAATTTTTGTACCATGAATCTTCAATATTCTTTTGAAGCTTTTTCTTATATCCAATCATGAATAAGATTTCTAAAATATAGATTGCTCCTGAAATAACATAAATTTCTCGTCCAAATGAGGGACTTAGCGCTGGTAAAAATAGAGATGCTAACCCACCAAAACTCAGTCCAGTACAAACAAATAGATCGATTTTCCAATTACCTTCTACCCACTTAGTAAGTTCTTTTCGCTGAATAAATGCATTAATGCACATTTCAACCATCCATAAGGCATTTAAAAATGCGAATACTCCGCAAATATGATTAGACCAAAGATTGATATTAACCCATAACAAAGTTTGACTCATATACTTCTCTCCTAGATGTAGTTTATAAATTTTACAAGTATTACAAAGAGAACCAAATTCTCTCTGTAAAATACCTGCCAGCTTACTCCGATCGATAATCAAAGTAATTTATAAATCATAATTTATTATTTTTAAACCTACATTTGTGAATAGCTAAAAAAAGCAAAATAAAAGAAAAATAGGATCTTAGATGACCTAAAATCACTATTTTTCTTCTTCACTTAATTTAGTTTAGAGACTTTTTTGCTTTCAAACCCAAAGCAGCCATACTTGTTACTACAATTCCAGCAACTGTTGACGCAACTCGAGTACTATTAGAATCACCTGTTTGTGGCAAAGTAGCATTACTTGAAGTACTTACTGGAGTGCTGCTCACAGAACCAACTGTGGTACTTACTGGCGTTGTCTTAGCATTACCGCTACCTGAAGTAGAAACTGCTGCTACAGTACCAGTCTTTTTATCATTAGCTGCTGGATCTGTTGTAGCAGAGTTTGATGTATCTTTAGAATTTTTATCCTTACTATCAATAGTTGCAGATGCAGTACTATTGTTAGCTGTAGTCTTTGAAGGATCATTATCTACAACTGAACTGTTACCAGTATTATCGTTATTATTGTTGTCGTTATTTCCGTTGTTATTGTTGTTATTATTATTGTTGTTGTTATCTACAATAATGGTATGTCCGTCTGCAGTCTTAACTACAAAAGTTCCATTTCCTTTATCTTCAACTTCGGAAACTTTTTGGCCATTGTAGTAGTATTGACCATCTTTTAATTGAAGACCGAGGTTATTATCACTGTTTCCCTTAATGTTCTGTCCAATTTGTTCAACGTTGTTTGAAGGTGTACCATTTTCAGTTTGACCAGTACTTCCAGTATTGGCACCACCTGTTTTAGTTCCGTTTTGGCCATTATTTAAGTTGTTAGAATTGTTTGAGTTATTTCCATTGTTGTTATTATTGTTATTGTTATTATTATCAACAATAATAGTACGTCCATCTGCAGTTCTAACAACTAAAGTTCCATTACTTAACTTTTCAAGTTGAGCGGCTTTACCATTAAATAAATACTTGCCATCTTTTAATTGAACGCCAAGATTATTACCAACATTGCCTTCAATGTTTTGTCCAATTTGCTTAGTGGTAGTTGAAGGTGTACCATTTCCTGCTTTGCCTACAGTTCCCACATTAGTTCCATTGGTTGTTTTTGTTGCATTTTGATTATTGCGTAAATTGTTGGAATTATTTGAGTTATTTCCGTTGTTATTATTATTGTTATTGTTGTTATTGTTATCAATAATTAGAGTTGATCCGTTATCGCCATAGTAAATAATTGTCGAATCATCACTACCATTTTCTGTCCATCCAAGGGATGTCATTTTGTTGTTGTCTTTGTCGCCAGGATTGAATCTAGCTTCTGAAGAGTCTCCATATACACTTGCTGAGGTATTACTTGATGTTTTCCCATTGGTATTTTGTGCAATGGCCCAATCAGTTTGTGTATTATCTGTACCTGGTTCTTTTTCCCAGTCCTCTTTATGTTTCCAACTTGCAGCAGCTTCATCTGGATTCATATACTCGAATGCTTTAGAAATATGTTGGTTAGTATTAGTATCTAATGCTTGATCCCCTTGAATATCTCCGTAAGGATTTACATCTGCGTGAGCTGTGATATTTAATGATGGTGTTACTAAAGTTGTTGCTGCACCTGCTGATGCTAATAAAGCTCCCCCAGCAAGTGTGCCATTATTAGATAATTTCATTAATACTTCCTCTTTCTTAAAAAACTACCCAAATACGGGTTCAATTAGAAGTTTACGAAAATTATGTAATTTAAGGTTTAAAAGCTAACATCACCATAAATTTGATTCAGAGGTAATCTTTGTAACTGTTCTTTTCACGAAAAAAGCGGTCAAGTAGACCAAATCGTTTGATTTTATAGTGTTTTACAGTGTTTTGAATGTTTAAACTCTGGTATTTTCTATTTTATATGTTTTTATAGTGTTTTACTTTTGGGGGGCATTTTTGGGGCCAGAGTTTACAAAATCAAAAAAGCTTATATACTTGTATTAAAGGTTAACAAATATATAAGCTTTGTCGTTGTCACTAGTTCTTGCCACTAGTGGCTTTTTTGTTTCAAATTAGTCGTCTACTTCATAGCTAGTGGGAACGATCACATGATTTTTAAAGTCGATATAAATTTTATTTTCAAGAGCTAAGTCTTTAAGCTGCGTAATGTTTTTTAGGTCAATCACTGCTAATAAATCTTCATCTCTATAATCCAACTCATGTTTTTCTTTCCAGATTTCTGCCTTAATCCATTCAACCCCAATTTTATCTAAAGCTGTCATTAATCTCTCGTCATTTTCGTAATCGGTATGCCGACCAAATTTTAGCGTATTGACTACTGCGTATTTCATATTTTTATTTCTCCCTTAATGTTCCTATCTATAAGTCCAAGTGTCTTCTATAGTTTAAAGTAAATCTGTTAAAAAGGACAAAAATGTTTACAACTTCATCATCTTCGCCTTTTATTCCTCTAATGTCTCTTGAACCTGCATTTTTAAGTGTATACTCCCCTTGAATGCTTAGAATCTTTTTAATTTTATCAAACAGCCCTTTAAGTTGGTCTTTTGTAACACTATTTTGATTTAATGACCGCAACCATTCTACGATAGCTTGATTTAAATGATAATCTAACTCGTCTAAATTTCTATTAGCTATTCGGATGTCATCAGATCCCCTCAATTTATTAAGCTCATTTATAAATACCCAATAATCTTTACGAATTATTTTTATAGTAGAGATCATCTTTTGAAGCATTTGAGACCAAGTAGAATCGATAAACATATATGTAGGGATCATCATTGTTTGATTGTATTCAGCATCAGGAAGCTGAGACATTGGCTTTCCGTCACTTATCAAATTGCTACTTCTTAACTTAATGACAGATGTTGAAACGTTTTTTATTTCTGCAATTTTCATTAGCCACTTTATGATGCCCGGTAAGGTCTTACAATTGTTCTCACTTGGAATAATTTTATCAAAATCCAACCACATTTTTCTTTCGAGCTGGTCTAAAGATACTGGGGCTGAATAGTAACTTTGAGAAATCTTGTTATAAATCCATATAGCCATAGGTTCATTAAATGAATCAGTATTACTGAATCCTTTTAATCCGGCTACATAGATGGTAGGAGTATTGTTTTTCCATTCAATATGAAAAAGTCGATCACTTAATGTATACAAAAAACTAATGGACTCTTGTGATATATCTGATATTGAATTTAAGTAATCTATATACTTCCCCATGTCATCAAATTCCCAAATAGGTCTCTCTAATCTATAGTCACCTTTATAAGTATTTAAGACTAAGTTCAGCATTAATGTTTGAAATAAATCTTGTCCTTCAATATAAATTGAGTTTAGTTTATAAAACCAGCCTGCTGAAATCGATTCTTTAGTAGCCTTGATTTTATCAGAAACACCAGCTGCATTTTCATACGTAATAATCCATCTAATAAGCTCATCAAGACTAGTTTCATCTTTTTGCTTGTTAGACTTTGGAGAAAAGATAGCCGGACTGTTGTTACTTTCAGAAATATTACGATTTATTTGTCTAACACTTACGCTACCAGTAGTTTTCCTTACATCTATCTTTTTATTAACTAACTTATTATAAGTTTTAAGATCTACTTGGTATAAATGACTAAAATCAAATTTACTTTTATTAGTTAATAAATATTTTTTTACGGCATTAGAAAATTTGCTATTTGCATACAATTTTTTCCATGTAGCAAGCAAATCGGCTGAAATACTTTCCTGATTATTAAAATCAGTAGCTTGTAAAGTTTCATCTACTTTAATCCAAGAATAAGGCTTGTCTCCACTATCTAAGCGTGAATATACAGTGGTTAAGACGGCTTCTAGAAAGCGTAAAATAATTGCATCTTGAGTAGGCATTTCACCTGCCAGAGATCTATAGTTAGCAGCATTTTCAAAAACACTCAGCATTGAAACAGTTTGCGTTTTTCCTTTTGCATCTAGAACCTTAATCCAAGGATCAGTTACTAAATTAAATTCTTGTTTGTCCATAATTTTCACCTAAAATTGATTTATCTCATCATATAATTTTGCTAGTTTATATACAGTAACCCACGCTGAATTTACTAATTTTGATGGTTTTACAACAAAAGAACGAATTGTAGTGTAAGGAATGTTGGTTCGAGCCGCTACATCTTTTAATTTTATCTTTCGATTAGTAAGCAAAGTTATAGCTTTTTCCAACTCATTCATTTCGTTTGAACTTTCATAATCAGAAATAAATTCTTGTTTTTTAGCATCTTCTAACATAGTCTTTACATCATCGTCTGCTAGATCTTGAAAATTAATTAGTTCTCGGCTATTAAGGTCTTGATTGTTTAAAACCACATTTTCCGCCAATAATTTGTAAGCTTTATCTATATCATCAGGATCACATTCAAATGAGTAGTATGAAGATCCATTTTTTAATTTTGCTTTGTTTCCTTCGAAAATTCTATAATACATTTTTCCCTTGCTATAAATCTATTGTCTTGATAATATGAAAAACGGCGATGAGTTTACCCACCGCCATTCCTTACGAGCTAGCCTTATTTATTAAGGCTAGCTTTTTTATTTTCTAATTTCATAATCAGAAATAAATCTTTGTTTTTCTGCATCTTTAAGCATCATTTCAACATCGTCATCAGCCAAGTTTTGAAAATCAACTAAATCATCATCGTTTTTCAAGATAATATTTTCTGCCAGGATATCGTAAGCTGCATCAACGTCATCTGGTTCACACTCAAAATCATAGTAGTTAATTCCATTTTCCAAACTTGCTTTGTTACCTGCGTAAATTCTGTATTCCATTTTGTTTACCTCTATTTCTTTTATTTTTCCTTACAACTATATAATACCATCTTTTTGATAAAATAAAATACATTTTAACAAAATAATCTACAATTTGATAAAATAATATCAATAGATTATAAAATAAAAAAGCCACTCCAGAGAACTTAATCTCCAGAGTAACTTTTATAATGTTTTACTTTTAACAATCATTATGGTGGTCAAAATTTACAAAACTAAATAAAGCTTATATACTTGGTAAGCTTTATTTAGTTTTAAATGTCGGGCAAAGAAAGCCCTAGACTTTAGTCTGGGGATGAATTTGCCCATTTTTTCTGTGTGATTTTGTTTTTCTCTTCTTGTTAATCAGGAGAAGTTTGGATCAATTCCCACAATTTTTCCTGTTAAACTATCAACAGTTCCAATTAGATTTATAGTAGATTTGTTGTAGCCAGTTGGGTGGAAAGTTAATTGAATCGAAAATGTGTAATTATCATCATTGTTAACATGAGCTGGAACAAGATCTAGAGAATCAATTGTATAGTTAGTTCCCTCAGATGGTGTTGTTTTTAGAGTCTCTTTATCAGTAGAAGAAGTTGAGTAATTGATTAACTTTGCCAAGCTATCATACGATGTAGAATCTTTGAAAAGCGAATCAAGACTGTCTTTTTTATCTGTAGATAGTTTTTCACTATCAGAAAGCTCTTCACCTTTTGAAATATCTGCAGGTCCAATTGATTCTATTACAAGAGTAAGTCCCCTACGGAGGTTTGAAACTGCAAAATCAGAAGATATTTTTGCTTGTGTTGTTGTTCGTGAAGAAGCTTTAGGAAACTTAATTAGCTTTTTCTTTCTTTCCATTGATTGTTTCTTAGCCAATTCTTCTTCCCTAATAACTTGATTTTCACGATAGTTTTGATATGCAAAAAATCCACCTACAATAAGTACGATTAGCATGGTGCCTAATACAACTTTTTTCACTATTTTTTCCTTTCTAATTCCTTGAAATTCAATACTATCTACCCTAAAATGTTAAGGGTATAGTCAAAAGATCCTAAGACTATCATTTGATCGTATTGCCTGTTAGCTAGGATACAAGACTATACCTTCTTTTATGATGTTTGATTATATATATAAAAAAAGGTCGTCATTTGACGGCCTTTTTTGTTTGAATTTAAATCATATTAAAACATACTTTATTATACTTTAATATGCTTTTGTTAAAATACGCACACAAAATATGTATATTAATCTAATTAATTCATATTAATTAGGTATAAAATATTATTTTATTATAACACAAGCATATTTTATACATACTATTAAAATGGCTTAGCAACAGTATTTTTAGCTTAATTCAATGGCTACTTTTCTATTAGGATTAAAGTTTGCACTGCTTTCATCTAGCTTCAATACACATAATTGTTTGTGTAAGTTGTTTAGTTCTACTCCGACACTAAAATAAATATTATCAGAGTCTAATTTCAAAAATGTCTGACTAATACGTGTGAATTTTTCGATGTCACCAGATGTCAATGTGTTTTCACAAATATGGTTAGCAATTCCAGGCAAAACAGCTTTAATTAGTTCCAGATTTCTTTTGGACATTTTAAGTACGACTGGTTCATCCAATTTTTAATTCCCTCCTTTCTTTTAATTTTTAAATAATCTAATCTTCGTTATTAAGCATTAATGTATCAATAAGGTTTTTAGGCTCTTTGGCAGCTCTATTAACTTTTTCAGGTTGAGGATTTACATGGTCAGATGGTGCATCCCCAGCAGGCTTATTAACAACATTCTCTAAATCTGCAACAGCACGACTAAATTCATCACTACCAGCACGATAAATAAAGGCTGTATCTAAGTTATCGTGATCGAAAGTACCTCTCTTAAGCGGAGTATCAACAACAAAGTAACCAGGAATAGGTTTAGCTTCCACTTGGTATTCCTCTTGGTAGTGACCCTTAATAACATCAGGGGAGAGAAGAGTTTCTCCTTGAGTAGATAGGTAGCGTACTGTTAAAGTCCGTTCTTCAGGACGGTAAATAATTGGCACTGTGCGTTCGCCTAATTCAAAGTTCAAACTAATTTGAGAACCATTAATTGGAGTGTAGCCAGTAATTCTAGGAACATCCAAAACTTGTTTTTGATGGTATTTACCAAGCACTTGACGTTGAACCCCATTAAGAGGTTGGCCATCTTCGGTCTGAGCAATCAGATTTACAGTAACTGGCTTAGGTACAACAGGCACTTTGTAAACATGGGAACCATTTAAAACAATCTTTGTAAATTCCATACCAGGTGGCAAGATAAAGCCCTTAGGTAGAGCTTTGTAAACTTCAATGGTATCACCAAAGTTTCCGGTAGCTTCTTGCATTCCACCAACTAAAGCATCATTACTGTCAACAAAATGGATTAAGTATTGTTCAGAATCAACTTGGTAAACAAGTTCAATATCCTTCACGACATCTCTGAAAATACCAGAAATTACTTTCTTGTCATTGTGGTGGCCAAGTAACTTAGGAACAGTGTATTCATATTTCTCGCCAATGTAGCCATGAATAACAGTATCTTCAAAAGGAGTCTGACCGTTTAATGAACCACCAGAAATAATAGTTCTGATGTTAACAGTAGCAGTAAGAGGAAGATATTTAATTTTGAACTGTTTTTTATCATAATCAGCTTTAATATGACCATTAACAGCGGTATTTTCAGCATAGTAACCAGAAATAGAAGGTAACTGAGCGCTAAAGGATTGGCCAACTAAGCCTTTAACAACTTGATGGTATTTCTTACCTAAGTCCTTATCGAATTGATCGACCGGTACTAATTCAAAAGAAACATATTCAGGTTGGTATAATAAGTCAATATCAACATGGGATGCTCCAAATGAACTATCTAAAGGAACGCTAGAAGATTTAAATTGGTAGCCTTGAATTTCTTCTGGCTTATAGTTGATTGAGTTACCAAAGTAGCCTTCAATTACTTCGTTCTTTTTAAGAGTGTTGTAAGTAGTATCGTAAAAATGCAAAATCACTTGAGATTTATAAGGTTCATATTTAAAAGTTACAATGACATCTTTACTTGGGACAATACCACTAGCATTTTCAGGAAGTTCTTTTAATTTATAACCTTCAATAATTTCTGGATCGATTTCATAAGAAGAACCTACAACTGCGGTATACTTTTCTTCTTTGAATTCAGGAATGGTCTTTTTAGTAAGGCTATCAATATAGCGAACTACGATATTAACAGAGTTAGGAATATATCTAACAATGATTTGTTTTTCTACATCAGTAAAGGTACCAGTTATCTCATTCTTAGTTTTCTTATAACCAGCAATATCAGGTAACTCAATCTTATATTTATCTCCCCATTTACCTTTCTTGATAATAGGTTTCACTGTTTCGATAACTCTACCAGCTTCATCTTCAATGAAGAGTTTAATCTTACAGTCAATAGGGGTATAAACGATATCAATATCTTTAGAATTAGTAGTAAACGTACCGCTTAATTCAGTTTGAGAAGCCTTATATCCGGCAATAACAGGTACAGTTTGGTTATATTCACTGTTAACTACACCAGATACTTCAATTGCTTTACCAGCGCTCTTACTATGATTATTATCAAACCATAAATTGATCTTGAATTTTACTTCAGCTTTTTTAAAGCGAAGGACAACTTTTTCTTCAGCATGTGAGTACACTCCGCTTAATTTCTTAGGATTGCTGGTAAGTTCATAACCATCAATTTTAGGTAGGGTAATGTTATAAGCACCTTTATAATGACCATCTTCAAAGCTGAGCGGCTTATGAATTTCATTACCACTTTCATCTAAGAAGGTAACTTGTAATTTAGTTTTAATAGGGATGAATTTGATAATTACATCAGGTGTATTTTCTTTAAAGATACCAGTAGCATTTTGTGGCAAATTACCTAATTCATAGCCATAAAAAGTACGTTCTTTAGGATTGACTTCATATTTTTGACCTGTCTTACCATGCTTAATGATTTCGCCTAAAATTTCACCAGATTCAGTTTCATAAACAATATGAATAGCTTGTTTAGACGCACCGTAAACAATATTGAGCTTGCCATCTTGAGCTGGTGCTGTGTAAGAACGTTGTTTATAAACATAATAACCGGAGACGATAGGGAAGTTCTTTGGATCTACATTTTCTCCTGCATTCACACGAATATCTTTATGCTGTGCATTTGGAATTTCTTTTAGATCCTCACTAACTGGAACTAAGGTAACTTTAACCTTTTTCTGGATATAGTTTAAAACGACATGTTGAGTCTTTTCAGTAAAAGTAATATCTGGAAGCTTATCCTTTAACTTGTAGCCTTTGATTACTGGGATTTTAGTGGTGTCGAATTTTTCACCAAATTTACCAGTAAAGGTAATATCATTTCTAATAGTCTTTTTATCAGCCTTAAAGCTAATAATTAGTGGCTGCGAAATATGAATTGCTACTTCTTTTTTACTATCCTTAGCTTTTTCATCTTTCTTATATTCTACAAGGTTCTCTTTTTTCCCTTGAGCATTTAATACTACTGGTGCTAGGGATCCTTTTTCAGTCTCTTGTTTTTCATTCTTCTCTTTTTCTTTAACATCAGCTTTAACTTCAGTTTTCACAAGAGATTCTTTTTCATCCGTTGCAGCTTGTGATTCATTTGGATCTTTGACATCTTTTATATCTTTTAGATCATTTGAGTCTTTCTTTGTTTCTTTTTTCCTTGGTTCTAAAAAATCAAATAAAGCCATAAAAATTTCTCCTTTTTATTTTTATTTATTACAGCTCTAATTTTGTCAGCTTATGAGAATTTTATAGAAAAGCTCAAATTTTACAAAAAATAAAAAAATACTGCGTATTTTACTTGCCGTTGCTATTCGCTTCTAACGATAATTTGGTTTTCTTTTGAAATTATGTCGTTTTATCTCTCTTTGTTATAGTCTTTCTTATTGAAGAAAGGGGGGAAAGGCTATTTTCGTTAGACCTATTTTTAACGAAATTTGCCAATTATGTTACCAATAGACCAGAAATTACTTGTTCCGATACTTTGCGTATTTTTTATTATCATTGTCATTCTGGCAGTATCACACTATTTTAGTTATAAAGAACTTTCAAGAGCTATTAGTAGGAGAGATTCGATTCAGATTAATGCTCCAGTTAAACTAAGTTGGGATTCCAATATAAAAAAGGGGGTATTATCTATTGAATTAAGTACATCTGAAATACTCACTATGCTCATTTCTAAGGAAGACCTCAAGTCTCTTAATGAAGACGCTAATTCAATCCTAAATAACAACAAGAAGCATGATTCCTTAGATATATTAAAAGGAATTCCCGGACAAAAAAGAACGCTGAAGAATTCAGATACGATTACTATCTCTGCTAAATTGTATAAGCAGCTTATAGAGGAAAATAAAAAATTAAAATTAAGAGAAAGATCTCGTGTAGCAAAAAAGCAGTGTTAGAAACACTGCTTTTCTTATTTTTCAAGAGATAATCAATTATCTTATCATAATTGATTATTTTCGAGAATTTATAACTGCCCATAAACATATAGTAGTAACTATAAATAAAATTGTTCCTCCACTAGTAAATATTCTAACGAATGACAAGATAAATATTAAAAAAGTAATTGTTATTCCGCCGCCAAGAAAGATCAACAAAAAATTATTGATATAAAGGCTCATACTTGTGTCTTTTTTCTTAAAAAAAAACTTTGTGTGAAATATGCTTGGCGCTAGAATAGGAATAGTAATTGAACAAAATAGTAAAACTAAATACTCTAAGGCATGTACTTTAAAAAATAGCAATAAATCCATAGTTGTTTTTCATCTTAGAAAGCAATGATCTCTAAATAGTTTGCATGTTCTTTCTTACTTTTTCCATTTAGAGGGATGCATTACCATCTAGCTTTTTCCTTTCCAACTTAAACAAACATCAAAATTATCGAAATCAAGAAAAGTAGAGAGAAGGCAACGACAATTGCAATGCCGCCCCACATGATAAATTTCTTAGTTGACTTCGATACTTCACTTTTTGTCCGTTTTTGTTTTTTCTTATGGTAGCGACTCCTTCTACTTGTATTCGTATCTTCTGACTTAGTGAGTATTTTGTTTTCTTCATCCCTACTTAATACTTGGATCTTGAACGTTTTAAAAGCCATATTTTGATATTGATCGAATACACTTACTGTAACTGTATATAAACCGGGTTTGTTAAAGTCGATTTTATCAAGATTACTAATTACTTTATTAGTCAAAATGGTTCTATCGTAGTAGTCACAAGCATATATATTAATCAATTGACTCAACTCATAAGGTTCTTTGATGTCAGTCTGTTCTACATATACTTTTATATCGTCATTTTTCTGCCCCTGCCCATTTCCATCTTTGGCTTCAATCATTAATATGGGTTCATGAGTTTTAATTTCCATGTTAGAAGACATTTACGTGATCCTTTCTATTTCTTTGTCTTAAGAATAATTGATAATTAGTGAAAATACTGTAATGCTTAACTAACAATAAAAAAGACAGCTTTATATCTTCTTTGGCTTCACGATAAAAAGGAAGTTAGGTTTAATTGATTTAAATATAAAAAAGTACGTTTTACTTCCTATACGGATATAAAACAGAGTGTTTTAAATACACTGAAAAAATAATATTGAAAATTTGAAAACACGCTAAATTAGATCTAACTTTCTGTTTAACAAACTATAACTTAATAAAAAAATGTTCTTCTAAAAAGCTAATATGGTAAAACTAACGTTTTATCTCCAGTGCGGTAGCTAAAGAGAGTCTTTTTATAGCTGTGAAAAAATAAAAATGCGAAGATTTCAGGTTTCTCATAATAATTAAGAAAAAGAAGTAAGATTATTCTCAATTAAACTAGAGAGGAAATGAGGAAATCTAAAATATGCAATTTATTAAAAAGATAGGTAGCTGGATTATCCCGATTATTGTGGGTATTGTGACAGTCTTGCTTCTAAGACAATACGTTGTTCAGCCGGTTAGCGTATCAGGTCCTTCAATGTATCCTAATTTAGAAAATGGTGAAAAAGTATTTTGTTTTAAGCCATTGCCAATTAAAAGGGGATCTGTAATAGTCTTTGATGCACTCGGAGTTGACCCTTCGGTTACGCAAACAAAAATGTATGTTAAGCGAGTAATTGGGATGCCAGGCGATAAAGTAGAGTTTAAAGATAATGCTATTTATGTTAACGATAAAAAAATTAATCAAAGTTATATCTCTGACCAGCAGCAAAGTGCTGGAACTGATAGCAAAACCATTAAATCTAACAACTGGACCTTGATGTCTCTGTATAATGCAGCCCAAAAACTTAATTTAGTATCAAATGCTGATGGTTGGTCTAAACAACCAGTTGGTAACAGAGTACCCAAAAATACATACTTTGTATTAGGTGATAATAGAGAAGTATCTAACGATTCTCGCACTATTGGTTTTGTCCCTAAAGATAATATTCAGGGGGTTGTAAAAGTACCATTTTGGGCTAAAAATAGAGAACGAATAAATTACATTAATAACCAATGGAAGTTGGAAGAAAACTAACTAAAAAAGGCTTAGACAACCTGTCTAAGCCTTTTTTTCTTCTATAAGATCCGCTATATCAGTAGCTTTTTTATTCAAATTTTTAGCTGGAACAAACTTTATTCTTCGATAATTATGATTAAATTTGCCACTAGCTATGTTTTTTATATTTTTAAGATTTGTTATTGCTCTTTCACTAGACACATTTTTAAAAGTACCTAGATTTCGAATAACTACGCTATTCCCCATAGCCAAATTGTCTTCAATAAGTTGATTATACGTGTTAATGACATCTTTAACTACAGTTTGTTTATATCCAGAGACTGAGGAAATATCTTTAATGAGATCTCTTCCATAGATGTGTGTTATACCGTTAACTGTTCTCATAAAATCACCCTATCGTTATTTTAAATGTTCTTATGACTACTGTACAAATATTTCGATCAAACGGTATTGTTATTATCTCATGAAGAAGAAAGATTTATTTTTTGCTTAAGAAAAGGAAAAAACGTATAATGTATTATATGAGAGAATATTTATTATATAATATTTTGAGGTGTGTAGTATGTCCGACTTATTATTAAATTTTATTGCTGAATCTGCGTCTAGCTTTTCGGCTGAAAATATAAGTATGATTAGCGAAGTAGCAAAATATGTTAAAGATGAAGGAAAAGAGAAGGAAATTAAGAATGCTATTGAAACAGCAAAACAACTAAATGAGGAAAGACTTAACGAAAAAACTACGCTAAAAATTCAATCTTTGTTCATAGAATTGATTGACGATGTTAACGTTAAGGATGAGCTGTATAAACTTTCAGAAAGGATTATTATCGATCAACCCTATGATTAGCATTAAAGAACAAACAGAAAACATTTCTAAGATGTTGGCAGAATTTAAAGCTAATAATATTTCTTTTGAAGATCTAGTTACATCTTATAAAATTTCACTTTCTACAGTTGTAAAACTCTCTCGGCAACCCGAAAGATTTATAACTACGAATTGGCAGATAGCTAACATTCTATTCAATCTTTATGAAGCATATGTCTATCTGACAAAGAGGGGACAATCATTATCATTAACTGAATTACGTCAATCTGTTCCAAACAAAGTGTTCTTTATTAGAGAAGCAGAAAATTTATTTCGACTCGATTTTCCTTTATCTAAAATTGCAGCTTTGACAAATATTCCATATTCCACCTTGCATAGATATAAGCAAAAACCAGAACTTCTAAAATCTACAAGCTGGATTACGGTTTACGAGCTTGCTGAACTTTATACTCTAGTAAAAGCTCTTAAACATGCAGAACAACAAGCTTTTAATGAATACAAGCATAAAATAAATGATTTTATACATACAAAATAATATTAATTGCATATTATGTATGTAAAGAAACGTATTTTTATACACATAAAATATGTTTATAACATACTAAAACATACTACTTAAAAATAAATAAAAGACAGCCAGGAATTGGCTGTCTTTTTTAGATGATTCCATCAAATCGATCAGTTACGTTAGTTTTACGATTCTTATATTCATTTGTTTGCGAATAGAGGATATTAGGTAATTCTAACCTCAAGTTATCTAAGAGGTTATCACTTAAAACAGAGTCCTCATCGACCACATCATAAATATATTGATTGATATCAAAAATTTTGTTATTGACACTCAATTTATTTATTTCAGCTTCATTAGGAGCTTTAAATTTTTTCATGACATCCTCTACGTTATTAGTCACACGATCATGAGTAGACAAGAATTCTTTTACTTTGAGAGCAAAATCCTTTACTTGCTTTTTCAAGAGTAGGATTTCTAATTCTACTAAGTCTTGAATATCACTTTTTTCTAGTTGTCCATCTCGATTAAGGCGCTCATACAAAAGTACTAAACTTTCTACAGCCTGAGTCTTATAGGACGAAACTTTCTTCAAGCTTATACGTTGGTATGTACTCTTTTTGCTAGTAGGGGCTTTATCTAAAAAATAGGACGTTGACTGCTTATTCTCATAAAGCTTTTTAGTAGTTCCTAATTTAATACCCTTGTATCGATCGATGGCTTTAAATCTATCTTCTTTGCTTAAAAATTTGTTCGTTTTAATGTAATAAATCGCAATAGTTTGTTCTAAAAGGTCATTAATACTAATATCTCTTTGTGTATTGTTTTCGGGGCTCCACGTAAACTTATACTTGTCTAGTTTTCGTCCACGAACCCCACCACCTTTTTTATATATCTTTTGAATTCTAAAGTCTTTAAATACAGCAGAAAGCTCTTGACTCACGGGCTTTAAAATTTTTTGATCAATGTTACCTGGTGCGTAAGACTCGGGAACGGTAAATAATTCTCTGAATTCCTCAATAGTATAACTGCGAGTTCCTACAGTTCTATACTGCTTCAAACTTCTGTAAAGCCGCTTAGAATACATCGATTTTAAGTGAGTGTATTGGAGAAGCGAAAATCGTGTCCAGCGATCAAGCCCATTAAAGAGTTTAGCAAAAGCACTGTTAACTTGAATTTTAGCTTCAAATGACGATAAATTAACTTGAGCTAAGTTAAACACATGTTGTCTTGTTAAGATATCATCGCCATCATCATTTTTTTCCAACGTCCGCTCTTGAATATTTAGAAACTTAGCAAAAGCCTGATCTATTTTCTGAGCATATGCCTTAGACGAAATATGTTTGTCGTAATTTAGTAAGCTTTTCATTTCCATAGTATCAAAGGATAATATTCTGGTTCCTTTGTCATGAAACTGTGCAATACAAGCGATAAACAAATTATTCTCGAATTCCGTAAAAGTATCAATCACTGCAAATAAATGATTATCATTAACAGAATTAGAAAATTTTACCAGTGGCATTAGTTTAATTTTATCTTCTGTCTTATTGTTTTTAGCTGTCATGGTATCACTTCCAAATATAAATTTAATTTAATTATATCCCAAAGGGTAATAAAAACAACCTCTTGATATGCGAGGTTGCTTTTTTAATTAATTAAATAAAACGGAATACATACTATTTCAACTTCAAAATAACATCTTTCCATGAATACAATATCAAAAAAATAAAATTATTCACAAACATGAAAGCATTTAAACTTTTGTTTACACAACATATAGTAGTGCAAACAAAAAAGAAAATAAATCTGTTAATACATCCCCTCATGGTGTTTTTCTAGTTTTCATTTTTTAGAAAAATACTATTCTAATCGCAATCTCAGGACATCCCCTCATGGTGCTTATTTATTTTTTTATTTTCCCTTGATGGTGCTTTATTCAAAAAAGCCTAAATTTTATAAAAAATTGCTATAAAATCCCAGTTTAATCATAATTTAGAGACATCCCCTCACGGTGTTTTTCTAGTTCTTTTATTTCCCCTGATGGTGCTTTATTCAAAAAAAGTCTAAATTTTATAAAAAATTGCTATAAAATCCCAGTCTAATCATAATTTAGAGACATCCCCTCACGGTGTTTTTCTAGTTTTTTGTTTCCCCTGATGGTGCTTTATTCAATATGGTCTGAATTTCTTAAAAATTGCTATAAAATCCCGCTCTAATCACAATTTGAAAACTTCCCTTCACGGTGTTTATCTATTTTTCATTTTCCCTCACGATGTCTATATAAAAGTGGATAAAATACGATTGCTTTATTAGAAACACTATATCTTGTGGTTTGATCAAAAATATATACTGCAAAATAATGGAAAATCACAATATAAAAATTAATTTTAAAATGTCATAATTCTAATAAAAGTTATCCACAACAGAAAGTGTAATTTACTAATTTATACCTCCCTTCATGGTGTTTTTAATCTCCCCTCACGGTGTTCTAAACCTCCCCTCACGGTGCTAATTAATCTCCCCTCAGGTTGTTCATAATAGGCGAAAATCTCCCCTCAAGTTGTTCATAATAGGCGAAAATCTCCCCTCACGGTGCTAATCAACGTCTGAAAGTCTTGGGAGAGTAGGGCTCATAGAATCGCTAAAGGTATCTTTAAAGGTTTTTTTAAAGGTATTATATATAAAGGTTATTTAAAGGGGAGGTAAGAACTTAAAAAAATATATATACGTTATCCACAAGTTGAAAAATCATCAAATATAAACATTCCTCAATAAAAAAAAAAATTCTATAAACTAACGCAATATGAATTGAAACATTATGCTTAGAGAGGAATTAACACTAATGGTAAACGCAAAAACAGTTAATATTCAAAATACTACTTATACACTTAAAGGCTTTAGCGATACCTACAATTTATCTTATTCAACAGTACGAAAATATTATAAAAAAGGGTACAGAGGGTTAAACTTATTAAGTAAAGTAAAACCTCTTGGTAGCAAACAAATTAAAATAAACGGGACCACGTATGTTAACCGTAAACAAGCGGCAGAAGCTTTGAATGTTCCATTAAGCACATTCTACGCAAAGTACAAAAAAACACTGTAATGGGCTAATAAGGGGGGCAAATAAGAGTGTTTTAGCAAAATATTAATCTGCAAGTACTAAAATTCAATTTGTAATGTTCTTGCTTTAGTACAAAAAACAAAAATTATTCAAAAATAACTGGTGAATTTTCGTTATAAGACAATTTAATTTGATAATCTTATTAGTTAGAAATTAACTAGGTGACATAAGACCTAGTACATAGAAGAAGGGGCAACAATGAATAAAAATATAGAACATACAGAAGGCAACTATATAATGGGAATAACAGTAGGAACCAGTTCAACTGGTTATGCGGTTATTAACGACGATAATGAAATTCTAAAACCCGTACATAATAAATACGGTATTGGAGCTAGAATATTTAGAACTAGAGATAAAGCTGAAGATCGGAGAAACTTTAGATCCGCTAGACGAATGCTCAATCATAAGAAAAGCCGTTTAAAATATTTTGACGACATCATGAGACCTGAGATTACTAAAATAGATCCTCAGTTTTTCAATAGACTAAAGAATTCCTATGTAGCAAAAGGAGATAAAACAAGGGAGAAGTACGAGAGTATTTTATTTCCAACAAAGGAAGAAGAAAGAGCATACTATCAACAATATCCGACTGTGTATCATTTACAGCAAGCACTCTTAACAGAACATCGCCAATTTGATATAAGAGAGATCTATATAGCTCTACATGCACTTTTGAAAAATAGGGGACATTTCTTACTAGAAACTCCGGTCAAGAATTTCACGGCAGAAACAGTAGATACTGAAACCGTTTTGAAAGATCTTGAAGAAAATTTAAATCAAATAGGATTCAATATTAAATTTGATTTGAATAAAGCTGCTGAAATAAATCAAATATTAGATGAGCCAATGTTAAAAAAAGAGAAGATTAAATATTTAAGAACTCTCTTATTTGTGAAAAGCAATAAAGATAAAGACACGGATAAGCAAAATAAGGCAGTCGTGACGCAAGTTATTAATGCATTGCTAGATTACAAAGTAAAATTCAATGTCTTGCTTAATATCGATGTTGATGATCCAAAAGAATGGTCTTTTAATCTTGGAAATAGTGAAATAGACATCAAAATGGACATGCTTAAAACAAAGCTTGGCACAATGGAATTAAAAATAGTTACCGCTCTAACAAATTGGTACAATGCTTTACTTTTGAGAGAAACATTGGGAGAAGCTTCAACAATTGCAGAAGCTAAGGTTAATAGCTATAAGCAACATTTGGAAGATCGAGAGCTTTTCAACCGATACATCAGTAAGTTAAGCCAAATATTACCAGATGATGAAACAGTCACACAACAACTCAGAGATAATTATCGACTTTATATTAATAATCGGAGCGGAAATATTGGTAAGGCGAGAAAGCGTCTAAAGACTACTTCTTTGACCAAAGAAGAGTTTTACAAAAACTTGAAGCAAATTATTTCGAAGCAAAAAGAACTTCCAGAAGGACGAGAAATTATTGCCAAAATTGAGCTAGATAACTTCATGCCAAAGCAAAGAGTTAGGGAAAATACGGTAATACCACATCAATTGATTGCTCTTGAATTAAATAAGATTTTGGAAAATCAAGGAAAGTACTATCCGTTTTTAATAAAAGAAAATCCTTCTGCTGATAAGTCTAATTTAGCTGACTCGCCATATGAAATAAGCCAATTAGTAAACTTTAAAATTCCGTATTATATCGGTCCCCTTGATACTCCGGAAGATCAAAAGAAAAAAGGCATCCCTGAGAATCAACGATTTTCTTGGCTAGTTCGAAAAGAAGAGGGTACGATTACTCCTTGGAACTTTGCTCAAAAAGTTGATATTGAAAAGACTGCCGATGCTTTTATTAAACGAATGATTGGTCAAGATACTTATCTATTCGATCAGCCAGTAATGCCTGCAAACTCATTGATTTATCAAAAGTTCACAGTACTAGATGAGTTAAATAAAATTAAAGTTAATAATAAAAAACTTTCTGTTTCTGAAAAACAATGGATTTATAACGAGCTATTTAAAAAATATAAAACAGTTTCGGTAAAAAGACTAAAACAAGCATTTGCTAAAAGAGGTCATGAAGTATATTCAGTTACAGGACTTTCAGATCCTAAAAAATTTAACAATCAGTTATCTACTTACCTTGATTTCAAGAAAATTTTGGGAGATTTAATGGATGATAAATCAAAGCGTCTAGATATTGAAAAGATTGTTGAATGGTCTACAGTTTTTGAGGATTCAAAGATTTATGCTTTAAAATTAAAAGAAATAGAGTGGCTTAGTGAAGACCAAAGGGAAGCTTTAGCAAAAATTAGACTAAGTGGCTGGGGTAAAGTCTCACATAAACTCTTAACGGAACTGATCCCATCAAATGGTAACAGTATCCTAAGTACGATGTGGAATACTAAACTCACATTTATTCAAATTATATCTAAACCTGCTTTTAAAGCCCTTATTGAAGAAGAAAATATGAATGCCAGTGCTTTTGCGACTCCGCAGGATTTAATTGAAAAGGCCTATATTTCACCTGACAATAAAAAAGCAGTTAACGAAGTACTTAATGTCGTTAAGGATATAGTCACTAAGCAAGGAGCTGTTCCTAAAGTTATTGCTCTGAAGTACAATCGAAATCCACAAAATGAAAGTCAGCTTATGTTAAATCGACAAAAGAAGTTAATTAAGTTGTACGATTCGATTTCAGATAAAAATATTATTACTACTCTTCTCCGTAAGCAGCTTGTTGACTCTACTGATAAAAAACTTATGGATAAGAAAACTTATCTGTACTTTAAACAAGCTGGTAGAGATGGATTAACTGGACAGCCATTAGATTTAAACGATTTAAATCAAACTTCTATTATTCATATTCTTCCACCATCTTTAATTTCAGATGATTCATTTAATAATATTATGCTTGTTAAAAATTCAACTGTGCCTAAAAAGGGAATGGATGGTGCAGCATTTAGATTTGGTAATCTAAAAGTTCAAGATTTACATATGTCGGTAAGAGATATGTGGAATCGATACAAAGAACTTGGTTTAATTCCAAATAAACAGTTTGATAATCTTCTGACTGATCCTGATAATATTGATCCCTACAATAAACTTATTTATACTAACCGGCAATTAACTAACAATAATGTGGTTATTAAGCTCTTAGCTACAATTCTCCATTCCATATATCCTGATACCACACTCATTCTTATCAAAAATGAATATGTCCGCCAACTCAGATATAATTTCGACTTGTATAAGTTAAAGAATTTAAATGATTTCTATCACGGAATGGATGCATATCTTACTGCTTTTACTGCAAATTACTTCTCAAAAGTATATCCGTCTTTGAAACGTTATTTTGTTTTCGGAGAATACCTACGAGATAGTCCTAAAGAAAAGAATGCCCTTAAATCTGATAAAGAATTGGATAATTTGAAAGATATTAAGCACTTTAACTTCTTATGGCGCTTATTGTACGGTAAGGATGAGGAGATCATTTCAACTTCTAATGTTCCAGTATTTAAAAAGAGAGATTTAATTGAAAAACTGAATATTGCCTATAATCTGACTCGACATAATATTTCACAAGAATCAACCATTAAAAACGGCCCTATCTTTGATGCCACAAGATATCCAATTTTGGAGAGAGATACTGCAAAAACTCGTACTCTTTTTCCTTTTAAGAAAAATATGGATACCACTCTCTATGGTGGATTCAGTTCCAGTAAAAATTCTTACTTATGCTTAATTGAATTGATTTATAAAAATGGTTCTAATGCCTATAAACTAGTTGGAGTTCCTCAAAGATACGCCGATATTCTTAAGAATTCTAAACAAGATAAGAACTTAAAACTTTACTCACTTTTGAAGAATTCTATTATCTCTTCAAAAGTTAAAGACTTTAGAATCCTTAAATCTCCTGTTCGATTAAACCAAGTTGTTATTGAGAATGGACAAAGATTTTTAGTAAGCTCACCTCAATATCTAAACAGCTTATACCAATTTGATGTTTCCCAAAGTTCCAAAAAAATTCTTGCGGATTATGTAGAAGATCCTTACTTCAATCTTCATAAAAAGACAAAAGATTACAGTGATGATCCAACTGAAATATCAAAACGGTTAAAAAGCGTTGTTGAAGAACTTTTACACATTCTCAACACAAGAGTTTCAATTTTCGATGTTGGAAAAACTCGCAATAAAATTACTACTGGCTTCATGAAGTACTTTGATAAATTAGATATTTCTGAACAGAAAAATGCTGTTTTGCAATTATTAATTACTCTACATGCTTCTAAAAGAGCTGGTAATTTATCTAAATTGCATATCAACAGTACTATTTTGTCACGAAACATGATTCTTTCAGCTGATAGTCAACTTGTTTTTCAGTCTGCTTCTGGTTTAACAGAGTATAAAGTTCAAGTAGATAAAATTAAATAGTCTTTTAATGCATCCCTTATTGTCTTAGGGATGCTTTTTGTTGTTCCTCTCCATTCCTGTTGGTAATTAAGTTTTATGGTAGAATAGTAACAATAAAACCGATATTTATCTTAGATTAAATAATAATGATAAACGGTCGGTTTTAGATGGTTGTCATTTTGTTACTAATAGAACCTCATGACTAAATATTCTAATTTCTTTTATAGTTTTAGACAGTTGTCATTTTGTTACTAATAGAACCAAAAGGTGGCTTTCTTTTATCAAGTCTAATGTTTTAGACAGTTGTCATTTTGTTACTACTAAGACCTTGCTGAAAAACTAATCAATGCGAATGAAGGTTTTAGAAAGTTGTCACTTTGCTATTGCTAAAGCTTTGAAAAACGATTGTTATACGACTAGTTATATTTTAGACGATTATCATTTTGCTACTACTAAGACTGGCGTCGTATAAAAATGGATTGCTCAGATTGTTTTAGACGGTTGCCATTTTGTTACTACTAAGATCCTGTTGGAAAGAACATTGACTCTGGAAAGTGTTTTAGAGAATTGCCATCTTGTTACTACTAAAATGTGGTTAAAAAACTTTTGCCTGCAACCATAGTTTTAGAAGATTAATAATCTATTACTACTAGACTGAAAATCAACGTGATGATATTATTCAAGCGGTTTTAGAAGACTGTCATTAAAAAAACACTTTTGTTGATATTTACAATGTCATTAAGTTAGGGCATTGGGATATTTAGCAAAAGTGTTTTTTGTGTAAAATTTGAAAATGAAAAATTATGAGATAACTACAGTATTATTGTATGTATCATTACACAAGGAAGATACATATGAGTACAAGTCGAAAACACAACAATAAGTATGGTTCCGTATTTACATTAATGAAGATCTTTATCATAATATTGGCTTTATCCATTACAGGAGGATGTATTCTATTTTTTTATTATGTGAAAGATACTCCCACAATTACTTCAAGTCAGTTACATGGAGAAGGATCCTCTAAGCTATATACAACTGATGGTAGATTTTATATGTCCCTTGGACTTGATAAAAATCGATATACTCCTATTAGTGAAATACCTCACTCTATGCGAGATGCTGTTATCTCTATTGAAGATAAGAGATTTTATAAAGAAAAAATTGGGTTAGATCCTATTAGGATTACTTCCTCTACTTTGAAAAATATCAAAAACAGGGCAGTTGTCGAAGGTGGCTCTACAATTACTCAACAATTAATTAAATTAACGCTGTTTTCAACTAAAACATCAGATAGGACAATGAAACGAAAAGCTCAGGAGGCATGGCTTGCTGTACAAGTATCCAATAAATATTCTAAGGACAAAATACTCGAATATTATTTAAATAAGGTATACATGAACTACAACATCTATGGTGTGGGGACTGCAGCAAAATATTTCTATAATAAAAAATTGAAAGATCTTAATTTATCGCAAACTGCCCTTTTAGCAGGGATGATAAATGCTCCCTCCACTTATGATCCCTATATATTTCCCAAAGCGGCTACATATCGAAGAAATCTTGTATTAAAAGCTATGCTCAATAATAAGAAGATTACCCAACAAGAATATAGCCAAGCTATTAAGGAAAATGTTCAGGACGGATTGATAAGAATTAAAAATGATGACTTATCCCAAAGGCGTAAAATGGATGATCCATATCTAAAAGAAGTAATAAATGAAGTTCATAGACTAGGCTATGATCCATACAAAGATAAGTTAAAAATAACTATTAACATGGATTCGGCAGCTCAAAAACAGCTATATGAGTTAGCAAATAATAAAGTAAAATTCTCGAGTGATAAAATGCAAGTCGGAGCCACTGTATTAGATTCAAGTAATGGTCACGTATTAGCAATTTTAGGCGGCCGTAAGCTTCCTAATATCCAATTAGGATTAAATCGTGCTGTACAGACCGATCGCTCCTCAGGATCGAGTATAAAGCCGATTTTAGACTATGCGCCTGCTTTAGAATATAAAGGCTGGTCAAGTGCGCAAATACTTGCTGACACTCCATATATTTATCGAGGTAGCAATACACAACTCTATAATTGGGATAATGCTTACTGGGGAAATATAACTATGAGACAAGCTCTGACCCAATCACGAAATGTTCCAGCAATTCGAGCCCTGGAAGCAGTAGGAATGGATAAAGCTACAAAATTTGTTAAGAATATGGATATAGATATTCCTAAAAGGCAGGGCTTGTCGGTTGGGATAGGGGCTAATGTCTCAACAGCACAGTTAGCTGGTGCATACGGAGCGTTAGCAACCGAAGGAATATATTACCAACCTAAATTCATTTCAAAAATTGAAACAGTTGATGGAACTGTACAAAATTATAATTCAAGCGGAAAAAGAGTTATGAAGCAGTCAACGGCCTATATGATTACAGATATGTTAAAAGATGTTATTAATAATGGTACTGGTAAATCCGTCAAATTGAAAGGGTTATACCAAGCTGGAAAGACGGGTACGGTTAAATATTCAGAAGATGAATTAACTAAATATCCATCATATGCTAATACACCAAAAGATTCATGGTTTGTAGGATATACAAAAGAGTATGTAATAAGCATATGGACCGGGTATGATCGTTTATCAGATGGGAAAATAAATAGTGACGGAGAATTATCGGCACAAAATCTCTATAAGTCTATGATGAAATATATGATGGCCAATAAAAGATCAACTGATTGGATAAAACCGCGCTCTGTAATAACTAAGAATGTCAATGGAACTCGAGAAGTATTTCTAAAGGGAAACAGTACTTCACCTGGATCAATAAAAAGTAATCAATCACAAAAAGTTATAAAAAAAAGGCCACAACAATTTGTGAAAAATATTCAACCAAATATACAAGAGGACAAAGATATAAGTAATGAAAAATCAGTAAATAATCAAAGTAATTCTAATACTGATACTAATAGCAATTCACAGACTCAGAACTCACAAACTGACCAAGAAATTATATACTATTACTATTATGAGCCCGAAAATTAGGTAGATTAAGATTACAGATTTATGAAGATTAGCTGGAGAAAACCTCAGATTTTAATCTGGGGATGAATCCAGCTTTTTTTTGGTGTATTTTTGTTTTAACCCTCCTTTCTTTGATATTCTTTATCAAGAAAGGAGGTAAAAATAATGCTCAAAGGAATTAATCTTGAATAAAGCCAAAACAGGAAGGCTAAGAGCCAAATGGTCAGGGGCTGGCCATGGTAAAAAGCTGAGTTCTGTGAGTTAGGTACTTGGCTTGAAATATCAAGATCAAAGTAAGATCCTAAACACTACTCAGTGTTCCCAGAAACCTGGTACTTTAGTGCCGGTGTAGTTCATCTCAATAGACTGGAAGAAAATTTGGTCAAAGAAAAAGAGCCATACAACTATTTTATAGTTGCTTAGCTCTCTTTATAAACTATTCATCAACAGGATTTCTTATAGAATGTAAAATCTGAGGTTTTCTCCAGCTAATCTTCAATAAAAATCCTTTTCTTGTTCTTTTCTTGTTCTATAAGCTTCAAAACCTCGATAAACATTTTCCATCGGATTATCAAAATCAGCCCACAATTCTCCAAATTTATCTCTCCAATAATGATTTTTTACTAGTAAATTTTTTTCATCTTTAACATTAATTTTCTCTACTATCCAAACTTCCTCATACATATCAACAGTATTAAATTCTGGATTAAAGAATTGTTTTTTCATTATCTCGTTCTCCTATTTATTATATGAATAGAAATCCAAATTAATTATAATCTAAGAAAAAAAGGCTCTGTTAATTCAGAACTTTTTTATAATTGGAAGGAAAGATATGCTGAATACGTATGGTGTTGTTATTTGCTTTCTTCAGCAATTTTTTTTACTTTTTTTCTAAATTCAGCTCCCGAGGTAAAGGCAGGTACAGTGGTTGCAGGAATAGTAATAGGCTTACCTGATCTAATATCGAGTCCTCTACGAGCACCTCTATCTCTTTTATCGAAAGATCCAAACCCGATTAATCTTACTCTATTCCCCTCCGCTACCTGATTTTCAATAACGTCTATGAATGTATTAACAAATTTATCTGCTTCAATCTGTGTCGTATTCATTTTTGCTGCAATTAGTTTAACAAGCTCTTTTTTTCCAATTGTTGCCATTAATAGTACCTTCTTTCAATAACGAATCAGCGTGACCTTTGATCAACTGATATTAATAAGTATATTTTAGCTAAAAAGAAAAAAGAATAGCTAAAATAATAAAAAATTCAAGCAAGTTTGATTATAGTTTGAACATTATCAGGATCTTAACAATATAGAGGATATACTTTCTTCATAAATAAGCAATAAGTACGAAAGGAAGTATATTTCTATGGCAAAAAAATTTAAAAGTAAAGTAATACTTACTTTAAGCTTGCTTGGTGCGTGTATCGGGTTAGCTTTAATTTTTAATGGTCAAATAAAAAATGCATTGGTTCATCAAAATCAAGTTGCTGGAATAAATAAAATTACTAAAAAACGGTTGAAAAGAATAAAAATAAAAAAGCAAGTTATGACTTTTCAAAAGTACATTCACTTGGTTGGAAAGAAGTTACGGATAGCAGAATATCTAAAAATACGTATGATTATGGTATTGGGACTATTGCAATTCCCGATGTTGGGATGTATTTGCCAATAGAAAAGGGACTAAGCAATACAAATATGGCTATAGGTGCATGTACTATGAGATCAGATCAGGTAATGGGAGAAGGAAATTATCCATTAGCTGGACATTGCATGACTAGTTCGGGCAGTTTGTTTTCTCCTTTAGAAAATGTTCAAATTGGAAATAAAGTATATATAACGGATATGACCACTATTTATGTCTATAAAATTAATATAAAAAAAATAGTTGAGCCAACAGCAGTATGGTTAGTTGATAATACAAAAAGTCCAATAATCACTTTAATTACTTGTGCAGATGGTGGTCAAAAGAGATGGGCACTTATAGGAAATTTTATTGGATAAGTTCCAGCAACACGACAAAATTTAAATTCTTTTAATTTGAAAAAATAAGGTTACAAAAAACATCCCTAACAGGTGAAGTACCTCATGAACTACACCGGCACTAAAGTACGCCAAGAAAAAAGCTGGATTTATCCCCAAAATTAAAATCTGAGGTATTCTCCAGCTAATCTTCAATAAAATGGCAACCTTCTAAAACATATTCCATCGAATAATTTCATAACTTTTGGGTCTTAGTAGTAGCAAAGTGACAACCTTCTAAAACATACTTTGCCGCCCTTTGCTTTTGCTATACGGTTTTAGTAGTAACGAAACGACAACCATCTAAAACTTAATATTTAGAAATAGCGATGCTCTTTCAGGTCTCAGTAGTAACAAAATGACAACCCTCTAAAACGGCTTAATTGTCAATGTACTAGTCCCACATGGCCTCAGTAGTAACAAAATGACAACCCTCTAAAACCGGCCGAAAATGGGTATACAACACCTTGGAGGTCTTAGTAGTAACAAAATGACAACCCTCTAAAACTGTTAACATTCACTATCTATCCGTGGATTGGATCTTAGTAGTAACAAAGTGACAACCATCTAAAACCGACCCTTTATCATTTTTATTTAATGTATGATAAAAGATAGGTTTTATATTAATTTTTTAAATATAAAAAAAACCCGTTAAAACGGGAATAAAGATTAAAAGTTGCTGTATAAATACAGCTTCCTTGATTTTAATTAGATTGTCATTTTGTTACTACTAAAGTTAGGAATTACCTAACAATTGAATTATAACAAATAATTCTTATAGCGACAAGATTAAATACGCAAATTTTTATTAAAACTGCCACTAAACTCCTTGACTAAGATTGTTCATGAAAGTTAAAGTTACAAACTTATTGGTCTCATAGTTAAAACTACCACTATAGATATCTATAACTTTTGCTGCACGTTTATCTTTAAAGCCAACTTTATAAGTCACGGTCACGATTACAGGAACTACATCGGATTTATCATCAACAGTACCAGTTGAAGCGTTAAGAGATATGAAAGATGAAGATAAACCAACAGTAGAAATATAGTTAACCCCATCGTCTTTATCGGAAAGAAATAGATCTTCACTATTCAAAAGAGAAGGAGCTAAATAAGGTTTAGCCTTATTTTTACGAGCGCTATACTCTTTTGAAGAAGAATAATTTAATAAAATAGGGAATAGTTTTTTAGAAACATTTTGAACATCAGTATCAGCAGATATTTGCTTTGCACTTAAACGAACTTTGGGATTTGAATTATTAAGAGCCTTTTGTGCTTGCTCATAATCTAATAGAGATTGTTTACGTTTAATTTTAGTTTGTGTAATAGATTGTTGCTCTTTCAGATAATTAAGCTGATTTTGATAAGTATTAAATGGCTTCTGGATATATAAGAGCGCCAATAACAATACAGGAATTAAACATAATAATAAAAGGGCTAGGTATTTATAAAAAGGTGTCCATGTATGAAGATTTCTGTAGTTATGCATTTAATTTTCCTCTTTGTCCTTGATATAAGCATTTAGGAGCGTTCCTTGTTTTGTCGTAAAGTTATAGCTGACATCAAAGTAGGCAGCTCCTGATGTATTTGTATTAAGATCTGGATCTAATTTATATTGGGTATAAATATGAATCAGAATGACCTTATTAGTTATGTCGAAATCTGAAAAGGTTACTACAGTTTTTTCACCTGTAAGAATACTATGCTGCAATATATCTTTTCTTAAATATTTCGCACCTTTTTTGCCAAAATAAGGATAGAACGACTTAATTTTTTGAGGAGTTAGATTATCTGGAGTTGGATTTTTGAATAAGTCGGTTGTTGCTTTCGTATATTTATCCTGTAATTCTTTCTGTTTACCTTGGAGATCGAAAACTTGTCTCTTATAGTCATTTTTATTAGGGACAATATTTTGATACTCCTTTTTTAATGTACTAAGCTTTTTTTCTTGAGAGGGAATCTGTTGCTTTACATTTTGTAAATGTTCAATAGAACTAGTAAGCATAGCACCTAGAAAAAGAGTAGGAAGCAATAAAAGTAAAATGGCGAGCAGTGGAGGAAAGTCTGCATACCAGTGTTTCTTGGTTCTTTTTTTCATTGATAAAACTTCGAGCTGATAAAGCATGTTTCCATAATTTCAATCTGAATCTGATGAGGAATTATGCCTTCAGCTCTTTTCCTTTCTTTGTTGGTTGTAATATAGTTAGTCGGAATTATTTCTTATCATTCTTGTCATTCTTGTTATTCTTATCGTTTTTATCGCTCTTGTCGCTTGATTGTTTAAGCCCGTTATTGATAATTTCGAGAGGATCTTTCCACCCACCACTAGGATCAAAGGAATGACTAATAGCATTTTCAAAAGATTTTTTTGTGACACCAATGTGTACATGGTTAACATTACCATGCGCTGTTAAATAGCCGATTGCATCACCAGTTTTTACATTTTGTCCAACTTTAACTTTAATATACTGTTTATCTGAATTAGAAAAACCAAATTCTTGATATATTTCATTCCAGCCATCTGAGCTTGTGACCCAAACATACCATCCAAGAGTATCATTAGTAGTACCTGAGTGTGCAATCTTAGTAACCTTACCACCATGTATAGCATGAATAGTTTGATTATTATATCTAGCAGTACCAAAGTCTACACCATCATGATAACCGTTAACACGTCCACCACCAGTATAGCCAAATCCTTGATATGGTTCATTTTTTATAATGGCTTTAGCAGACTTATAACTCATCCCTTTAAATGGCCAACCCCATTCACCGGAAGATGGCATATCATCATCATCACAATTTGATTGACTTTCAATAGTAGCATCAGTAGCAGCATTGATAGCTGAACTAAGAGTAGAACTCTTTCCTTTGATTTTATCTCCACCAAAAAGTTGGTAAGCTTTTCTAGCAGCAGATTGACGAGCACCTGAACTCGCTGTTCTTGCTGCAGCAGAAGGACGTTCATATATATTCATCCATGCTATAGCAGCAGTTTCCGGAGATTTATTTTGTGTAGTAGACATGTATCGTTTAACACTAGCAGGCTCACTTTTTACTACGAAATCACTTTGGCTTTTAACAGACCATGAACCATCTGAACCCTTGAGATACTTAGTATAAGGCGTAAATTGATACAGACCACCACCGCCACCGCCACTATATTCTTTTAGATCGAGAACAAAAGCCTTGTTTTCGGCACCACCAATATTTCCAACAATACCGCCAACTTGCGCTCCATTCATCCCATATGCTACCCAATATTCCCATACTTGCTTAGCTGTATTGTAAGCACGAGTTCCTTGTTTGCCCCAATCGCCTTGACCTCCAGTAATTTTGCTATCTTTAAAGTCACTAGAATTGGTAGTACAATTGTTAACATTCTTTTGCTCTTCATCCCATAGAGCACCACCTATTAGAGCAGCTAAAAGAACTACTATAAAGATGGCACTTCCAAAAATAATAAGCAAAAATTTATTATTTTTTACAAAAGTCGTCATTCCCAATTTGTCTCACTTTCCACTTAGTATTACTAGATTAAGTGCTTTTGTAAAAAGAGGGTTGAATTGCATATATTTAACTTTAATTGAGCCGTGAACAAAAAAAGTAGTAGTTGAAACTATTCAACTACTACTTTAATGTCGTCAAATTTAGAACGGAAGATCGTCATTGGAATCAGAATCATTGAATAGGTCTGCAATTGCAGATTGAGTAGAAGCATTATCACTGGCACTCTCAGTACTTTCATGACCTTGATTCGGGATCTTATCAGTAGGGGATGCATTAGGACTAGATTGTGGAGTGTTTTGACTTATCTTATTCGTTGTACCATTTGCATTACTATCTTTTGGGGCAGGCTCAGAATTATCGCTGCTTTGTTGTACAGCTTTTTTACTTTCTAGCAAATAAAAGTCTTCAACAACTACTTCGGTAACATAAACACGATTTCCATCTTTTTCGTATGAACGTGTTGATAGTCTTCCTCGAACAGCAATTAGAGATCCTTTATGAGTATATTGCGCTAGGTTCTCTGCTGCTTTTCTCCAAATAACACACGAAATGAAATCAGCATCCCTATTACCGTTACTATTCTTAAATGTTCTCTCTACTGCTAATACAAATTGAGAAACACTCAAACCTGAGTTTGTTTGCTTCACTTCAATATCTTTAGTTAATCGACCGATTAAAACAATTTCGTTAAGCATAGATACAAAACCTCTTTCTAATTTATTGTTTCTTTCATATTAACGAAAAAGTTGTTTTTGATAGAACATTGTAAATAAGCATTAAAAAACAAAAAAGAGATCTAAAAATAGATCTCTTTTTCTTAGCTAATAATGATTTAAGACACTTTATTTTTTTATTTTGATTTGTGTTTAAAACATAATAGTTTGTTGAAGTAGTAAAGTATTGTTTTATTTCCTATTGTTTTGCTTTTAGAGAATTAAAGCATGGAATAGGTTCCATACCTAGTTTTTTGATTACTAGCTTAAAGTCATTATACATTAAATAGTATTTTAAAAACAAGAAAAAAACAAAAACAGTTAAAAACTTATTTAGCTAAATCCTTAACTTTTTTTCTAAATTTCGCGCCGGACGTAAAGCTTGGTACTGTGGTTTCCGGAATAGTGAATGATTTACCTGTATTAATATCGCATCCCTTTCGAGATCCTCTATGTCTACTAAAAAACGATCCAAAACCTATTAATCGTACTTTATTCCCCTCAGCTACCTGATTCTCTATAACTTCAATAAATGTATCAATAAATTTATCGGTTTCCAGTTTTGTAGTATTCATTTCAGTTGAAACTAATTTCACTAGTTCTTTTTTTCCAATCGTTTCCATCGTTCAGTTGCCTTCTTTCATAATTATGTTGATTTTCAAAGAAATTATAGTCTAACTAAAACATCAAAATATTATTGTTAAAGTTATTGAATAATTGTTGAATTAGCCATCAATCATTCTTCAAAGATACTTCAAACATATTTCAAGCATACTTTTAGCAACTTTCCAGTAATATTCAAATAGGTTTAATCAAAGTTTGAACAATATATATTTACTTCTAACGTTGTAGATATACTTTAGATGTTAAAAGAATCTTGGTGCGAAAGAAGACAGATGAATGAAAAAACATATTAAAAGCAATATAATACTTGTTTTAAGCATACTTGGTATATGCGTTGGGTTGGCTTTAATTTTCAATGGACAAATTAAAAATGCTCTAGTGCATCAAAATCAAGTTGCAGGAATGAAAAATATTACAAAGCAAACTATCAAGAAAAATCAAACTAAAAAAACAAGTTATGATTTTTCGAAAGTAGATTCTCTGGGGTGGAAAGAAGTTGCTGAGAGTAGAACATCTAAAAATAGATATGATTATGGCATTGGTGCTATTTCAATACCAAGTGTTGGGATGATTTTACCGATAGAAAAAGGCTTAAACAACAGCAATATGGCGATTGGGGGATGTACAATGAGACCCGATCAAATAATGGGAAAGGGAAATTATCCATTAGCAGGGCATTACATGACTAGTTCAGGAGGATTATTTTCACCTTTAGAAAATGTAAAAATTGGTGATAATGTATATTTAACCGACTTGAAAACAATCTATACTTACCAAATTAATATGAAAAAAATAGTTGAGCCAACTGCTGTGTGGTTAGTTAATAATACCTCAACTCCTATGGTAACCTTGATTACATGTGCTGATGGTGGTCAAAAAAGGTGGGCACTTAGAGGTACACTTGTTGCCCAAGAACCAGCAACTACACAAAAATTGAAAAATTTGAATTTTCAAAATTGATAGCATTAAAAAAGCATCCCTAAATTAATAGGAATGCTTTTTTAATTTGGGTTCTTTCTAATAGTAACGAAAAGATAACTCGCTAAAACTATTTTAAGATTTCTTTATGGTTCTATTAGTAAACAAAATGGCAACCATCTAAAACTACTATCATTTATACTATTAAAATCGAATAGGTTCTATTAGTAACAAAATGACAACCATCTAAAACACAAGGGGAATAATAAGAAAAAGTGAAACAGGTTCTATTAGTAACAAAATGATAACCATCTAAAACCAATACGGATCGCAATATATTCTTGAAGATGGTTCTATTAGTAACAAAATGACAACCATCTAAAACAAGTGTTTAATTTGATTTTACAATCAACGAGGTTCTATTAGTAACAAAATGACAACCATCTAAAACTATAAAGATGCTGGTAAAGATGGTTTTTCAGGTTCTATTAGTAACAAAATGACAACCATCTAAAACCGACCTTTTATCATTATTATTTAATCTTAGATAAATATCGGTTTTATTGTAACTATTTTACCATAAGAGAGAACAACTAGTAGTTAATTCCCGGCGATACTGTTTGTCACCCACCACAGAATGAGTTCTGGGGCTTGAGAGCAGATCAGCTTTTTTATCAGATTCCTTTTTTCTTCTCCAATATGTTGATAGATGCATTCCAATCTCGTATATGATGCGTTTTGCATATCGAACAAGTCCATTCACGATCTTTTAGTCCGAGCTTAGGATAGCCGTTTTTACCCATGAGCATCCAGACCTTAAGAAGCAAAAATGCTGGGGCGGTCATTTATGGTCGCCTTCTTACTATTTTGGCAGTGTTGGAAACATGTCAAAAAAAATTGTAGAAAAGTACATTAACGATCAAGTCTACAATGCGATTAAGGACGGCAGGCCCTATCCATCCCCCACATTAAAATGAGGAGATTTCCGGCCACAATTCATTAAACTTTAACACAAACAAAAAGACATAGTCATCCGATAAGGACTTCTATGTCTTTTGCTATCTGTGAATAACACCAAAGTTTCATCCAGATATTTTTTATTGGTAACAAAGCAAAGGAGCTAATTTAGAAAATGATGTTAAAAATTGTAATGTTAAACGTTAGTCATTAGAAGGGACATTCATATACTAAAAATCAAATACTAATGGTCAAAAAAATCAAAAATCAAAAGGAGAATTAAATGCATCAAAAAATTTAAATAGCTCTTTGAATGATAGTAAGCTATTTGCGTTTTGGCAGTTATTTAAAAATTTTAGAATTTTTGTTTTTAGATTTGATTTACATTAGCAAGAAAACATTGCTTTGATACTATGGAAATAATAGCACGCTGACAACAACAGGATGTAATTGTTAAAACTTTAAATATTCCATTGGATCTTACTTCTAGATAAAGGAATCGTTGAATTAAGAGGATGAATAAAATCAGTAAAAATATAGCTATCAGAAGGTTTAAGTACATCCCAAAGAAGCGGATTTTTAATATACCCTAAGGGGATGAAACGTGGCAAATTATACATCCCTTGTGGCCATCTTTTCAAAAGATGTGAGTATAAATCGAACGGGATTTCATCTAATCGCAACTGACTAGCAAAATCCTCAGCATTATCGAAGTCTAAAGCTAACTGATGTAAGACACTATAAGGGCGTGGTAAATCTTCACTAGGAAGTAGTAATTTGAAAATGTGAGAAGAATATTTCACGTTGTTATTGGCAGCGGCTTTGTTGATTGATCCTTTTCTAAAGTAATTAAAGATATCTTTACAGTATTGAATGGTAAGAAGACGCAATTCATACATCAAGGAGATATCTGAATAAGTACGAGGTTGAAAATAATAGGGTAGTACAGGAACAAAAAAATCTAGATATGAATATTTTTTACTATATTCCGGTAATGAAATTGCCGTAAAGTAACTGGTACGGTAGCTAAAGAGATTGAAAAAAGAAAAGTTATTTTTCTCAGAATAAAGACGATAAGTAGCAGCAATACTATCTAAACTGTGCTCCTGACAAAATAAAACCGCTTGAGAGTTAGAAACAGTTCCTTGTTTAAAGGATAAATCCCCAATGTAATTATTATTCGTAATAGAAGAAGGCATGAAGCGATAAATGCCCTTGCTCTCTCTATTAGAAACAGACTTACGGATATCAAGTTCAGAAAGAAACATAAGCTCAGGATCACTCTGGAGAGCCTTAAAAGATTCATTCGGTTTGAACTGTACTTTCCATTCTGTATGAGTATTCAATTGGGAGACTATCGTATTTAAGGAAAGAAGATTAGAAGAGGTAAAGTTGCTACCGAGTAAAGCTTGGGATATATCAAGATAACTTTCTGACACGCCAGATAGATATATCTTTAAGTTAGTAGCTTTATTATGGAGAGACAGCAAATATATCTTTTTATCATTGGCATCCCTTATATAAGAATGGATAAACTTAGAAGCAAGATTGCCTAGTTTACGACCTATATTTGTATAATTTTCAACTCTTTTAGAAGAGAGAGACCCATCCGTTATTGAAATAATCATACTAATATCTTTTTTGGGATGATCTAGTGCATACCAAATATAATTTAATATTTTTTGGATTTGTGTTGAATTACCCTCAGTCCGATTGTCTAATTCTACAAAAATTTCATGTTTCCTTTGGTTTATATTTCCGTAAAACGATAACATCATATCAGCTATAAAAGGTAAACTCTTTACATCCCCGAATGAATACCCAAATTGACGGTTGAAACTGCGTAAGTCTATATCTTTAAAATTGAATCTGGAGTTATATAAGATTTCTTTCGAAAAGATATCAAGCTTATTAATACGTTGATTATCGATAATGTTACTTTCTTGTGGCTGATAGAGGGGAGAGGAATTATCATATACCTTATTAATGCACGCATTGATTAAACCAGCTATTAACAAAATGCACTTTTGATCTACTGACAAAGAAGAGTATGGAGTATCAAGAGAAACACCAAAAAGGGATGTGTTATTAGCAAGCTTAATATCTATAATAAAAGACCAGTGCTGATAACTATATCGCACCCATGTATCTAAATTAACGTTAAATAAGCTTTGTGAAGAAGGTGCATTATTTATCGTATTTGAAGAACTAACTTCATAGTTGCTTAAAGGCTCTTTATTAGAGCCTTTTTCTGTAAGCAAAGAATCAAGATTATCCTGATAGTTGATTAAATCATCGTTCAAAGAGATATCAGAACGATTTAAATAATACTTCAAGTAAATATCAAACATATTTGAAGCATAGTTCCGCCCCCGGCCAGCGGAGCGAATACGGTGCTTCAATATATACGGTGAGCGTGCTTTTAACTTACTTAAAGGGTAGGAAGTAAGAACATTACCTTTAAGTAAATAGATTGATGAAAGTGATTTAAAAGATCTATTGAAAGAATATTGAACTATAGTTGAAAGCATATTGAAATCATTTTGAATCATACATGAAATCATTTTGATAGCTAACGGAGAATATGCAATAAAGGAATTAGGTAGCAAAGTAGAGTGAACCAATAATAGGTGCCAGTAATATGGGTTACTTGAAAGAATATTCTTACCTACGGTATCAGCAACAAGCTTACTAAAAGTATTTCTATGCAAGGAAGATCTGGATAAGCTTTCTTTGTCGTCTTTACCTTTTGTAGTGGAAGAAGAAAAAATAAAAGAATCAATATTCGTTAGTTGTGAAGTGTTGTTAAGATGAATCGAAGTTCCATTTTTAGAGAGCTTTATAGAAAAATAGCCAAGTAAGGTATTAATATCATCTTTGTTTAGTATGCCCTCCACAAGTAAAAGAGGAATGAGGTAGGAATACAATGCAATAGAAGTATTAATAGTTACATTGGAGAGATGGGATATCTCTACGTAAGAATCAATACTAGAAAGAAGATTAGATACGCTTTGTGGCAATACTTTTCGCCCATTATTGGCACCTATTTCTACACTCATCTTTGGCACTTCAGATTTACGCTCAGTAAGTGGCACCTTTGTTCGCCCAATTATTTGGCACCTATTAATAACTGAACTGATGTAATCAAAAGCTATATTAGAATGGTCAACAAAAGATTGATAAATAGCATGGGAAGAACCTAATTCTCTAAACTTAAATGCTGCTGCATACACTCCTTGTACAACTGTTTCTATAGCTTGTTCATTATGAGAATTAATGTGGGGAATATCATCTGAATGGTCTATAAAACCATTAGCAGCAAGCCATTTCTTACCAGAAGGGGTTAAAACATAAACAGACCTTTTGACGCTGGAAAGAGATTTAGCTTTTGATTTGGGGACACATTTAAGTAAACCATCATAAGAAGTCCAAGAAGATAGGGTGGACTTTGAGAAAATAGATGGAGATTTGAGGATAACAGACCAAATCATGTTTAACTGGTTATAATTTAAGAAACCAAGACTATCAATAGATCTTAAAAGAAGAATATGAGATTCAGATAATTTGATTGGTGTCTTGTGTCGCTTAGTAGAATATAAATACACTAAAATCACTCCTATATAAATTTAATATGAGATAAGAGTAATACTTTGCCGAAAAAAATAGCTACATTGCTAAAAAGTGCATTAAACCAACAAAAACAGCTCATAATAACGATGAAAAATGGAGTATATAGAAGTTTGAAAAATAAAAAAGAGAAAGAAAAGATAAATGGATAAAAATAATAGCAAAAAAGCAGCATTTTCTTACTTTATTTACCGGTTGTTACACTATACTAATTACCATTCGTATAAGCAGGCTTTAAAAAGGTTAAGAGCGTATTTAGTCTTGATAATAGTAATCGCATTGTCGACAATTTTAATGCCACTACAGTTAAGTTCAAAAATCGTCAATTTAACTTTTGTTTTGATGATGGGATATTTTATCCTTTACTATGTAGTTACTTCAAAGTCTAACTTGATAAAAAGAGATTCTAAATCAATAATGAAAAAAATAGCTTTGAATGGATATATTTCTAAAGCATGGCATATCTATGACGGAGTTTATAGAATTAACGAAACAGATATGTCATTAGAATTAGTCTTTACAGAAGATAAAGGACTTTTAATAGACCTATGGGAAATATTTGGATCAAAGAAAGAGCCAAATCTACCATTGACAGAAAATGACCTTAAAACACTTAAAAAATATATATCGAATTTAGCGCTAGTAGAAAAACAAATAGATAAACAAATTATTGTATATGCTACACTGGACAATAAGTTATATAGTCAACTTTCAGAATTGGGAATAGATCTTGAATTAATTCCTCAGAAATATAGATCTGTACCCAGCAGATTGGAATATAAGGCAGCTTATAAAAATAAAAAAATATATTCAAAATATAGACGATCTGCATTTAAAGCTTATCGTTTAACAATTAAAAGTGAGCATGAATAATAAAATAATTCAGATATAAAAACTAACGTGAGCAGAAGAAATCTTGCTCACGTTAGTTTGGTTGAATCTTAATCTAATAAGAATAAAAATGTCGGTGCATTTTAGTTTTAGCCTATCAATTTTTGATATTCTTTTCTTAGAAAAGAAAGGAAAAAAATATGATTAAATATTCGACATTAGTAGGAGAATATTATGATATAAACCTACAAAGTAAAGAGGACGCTATAGTAATATTGAATTATCTTGATACAAACGATTATATTGAAGTTGAGAATATATTCGGACAAAAAGAAAACATAGAAGTAGGGAGTATTGTAAAAGTGAGTATGAATAATAAACAAAACGATAAAAAGCAAACTAAGAAAAAAATTCATCGTATTTTGGATGAAATGCCACCTTATGATGGAATGGAAGATAATCATTTACCAAATGAATACACCATTGTGGATAGAGAAGGTAATGTTATAGACACTGGGAAACATCCAGAGCTTTCAGTAATGCCCGATGAATACTCTAGTAATGAGATATCAGAAGAAGATGCTATTAGAATGTTTGAGGAATATCCCTTGAATGATCCTAATGATGTTCCAACTGGGTATATTATCGTTGATTCCAAAGGAAATAAATACGACCCTAAAAAGTTCCCTGAATTAGCAGTGCTTATTGATGATTTGAATGGAACTTCAAGTAAGAAGTCGGAAAATAGTTTAGAAAAGCAAAAAGATGATGATATATTTCGAAGTTTGGATGAGATGAAAAAAGCATTTGAAGATGATTTAAATCCAAAAGATAAATAGTCTACTTGTTTGAAAAATGGTAAAATACTAGTGATAAAACATTTCATTTATCATTTTGATTTTTAAGTAATTCGTCTTACTTATTTGTTTTGAACTCACTTGTTTTGAGTTTTGATAATGTATTGTTTATTTTTTATTGTTATGTTGTATGGTTATTTATGTAGTAAATAACCAGTTATTAGAAAGGGACTTAAATTAATATTTAAGTCTCTTTTTGTGTTTTATAAGGAGAAAAAATAATGAAACAAAATATTAAATATGTAGCTATTAATGCGGATACTAAAGAAGGTAAACAAATTTTAGAGAGTAGTAAAAAGGCTGTTTATGAATTAGACCCAGAACTATTTACTTTTGGTGGTGCAGGTTTTCAAGATTATTTAAAAGCTGATTTTGCAGGTGAACTAGCTGACGATCCTATCTTTTTTTATAACAAGAAAGATGGTAAAAAGCTGACTAAACAAAATGTGGATCCTGTTTTTGATGATGCATGTTACGCACAGATAAATGTAATCTCAACAGTTAAAGCATATTATGATGCTAACGGTGAATTTCATAAAAGAAGTTCTCGATATCGTTTAGTATTAAAAGATGCCGCTTCAAAAAAATCAGTTTCTCGCTTACATAAGGGTGACAGAGTTTCGGGCTCTGGTACTATTATTAGCTTTTCTCAACGAAACCCCAATAATCCTTCAAAAGGAATGGGATTTTGGTACATTGAAGTAGATGCAATTACAGTTAACCCTTACAAGACAATATCTCGTGGAGCACAAGAAGCATTTGCTGAAGCGAGTCAAATTAAACATCAATATAAGGATGCAAATGAAATTATGGCTGATTATACTTTATCTAAAGAAGAAAAATATGAACTACTAAGTCAATTGTATGATTCTAAAAATGAGAACCAATCTGAACAGATAGTTCAACAGTCAAAAAGTACAATTTCTTCTGAACCTATAGAACCGGATTATCCAGCTCCGGAAAATCCTCAAAATCACTTTGTAGGCTTTGAGAATAAAAATCAACCTAAGGAAGAAACTATTGTTTCTAATGATACTTTAAAAAAGGCTTTTAATAGTAGTTTATAGTTTCTTAACAACGAACAATTTTGTTCGTTGTTTTTTTGTGTGAAAAAAATCTATGTTGAGCAAATTATCTATGCTTACCTTTATAACGCTAAGATAAGTACATCATATTAAAGAAGGTAGGCTCTTATGATCGCTGGAAAAAAATTTACTAATTCTGAAATTGCTGAAAAAGAAGCTAAGTTTCTTGAAGATTACTATCACAATAATGATCCTAGACTTTCTGATAGTGTCGAATATTATTCAATTTTATTTCAATCTTTTCTTCGTAATGAAGATAATCAGGATGATTCATTTAAAAAGTTAGAGAACAAACAAAAAGAAGATATTTTTAAATCTGAAGATGATTTATTTAGAAATGCCATGCACTATGCCTTTAATAAAGGTCATCAAACTGCTTTTTTAATTCTTCTAATGAATAGTCGAAATTCACAAACGTTTGATGAGTCTATTTTTGCTGAAAAAAGTGCTAAGGATGTGTTTCTATTTAAGCTAGATAATCTCATTTCTGAGGATGTTTACAATGAAAATCTGAGAAGAAGTCAAGTTGAGCTTTTAATTAATTACACTAGAGATAATTTTGAAAATGGATTATTTAAAATTATGGATCTTGCAAAGATTTTCTTTAAAAAGGGATGCGAGATTGCATATGAACAAATCACTGAACAGATTGTCCAAGTGCAAAAAAAAGATCTTGCTGTTTCAAGAATTACTAGCGTTGATTTAAATGATAGTTTTCAAATTACTCCTGCTTTTTCTGCTACTTTTGTGATGGAAAGTCCTAGGTTCGAAGAGTGGGATATTCATTGGGATAGTACCTATGGACACGACGTTTCTAAAAAATTAATTGGTACTTTTTTGATACATCAATTGACTATCAAAGAAATAAAAAATTATGCAGAAGTAGGTGCTATTGTTTATCAGCAAATGCTGGAAAACTTATCTAGTTTTGAAGATGATGAAATAGTATATTTGGGTGAAATTCGCTTCTCTCTAATTGAACCTCCTCTTGATGGTCTTAGAACTATTGAGAAAAACGAAATCTCGGCTATTCAATATGCTTTAACTCTAACTTTAAAAAGAAAACTCGGAGTTCCAGCTAAAAACATTCTTATTATTACTTAAAGGGTTAATACCAAAAGAGGGGGTGAGAAATAAATATGTTTACATTACTGTTAGGGATGGATGATGTAACAGCAAATTTATATCGACATACACTTATGAGTAATTCTCAGCGATTATCAGTTATGGATAAATCAGTTCCTTTATTTCATAATTTGATACAAGCTTTAGAAAGATACCAACCTGACATATTTTACTTAAATATTCGTGCAACACGATTTGATGGCTCTACTATGAAAGAAAAAGAAAATGAAATAGTAGATATGATTTACAAAATAAAAGAGAATGTACGCCTAAATCAAATACGTATTGCAGTTCAAGCAACAAGTCAAAATTCCTCAGTTTTTTAAATCAACTAGCTGTATTAAATGTTTGGGATATATTTTACTCACCGAATGGAAATACTGATTTGACTCTTGTAGCGAAACAGTTATCCAAACCATCTAGTATTTCTAATGTTGCACCGTATTTATCTACAAAAGAAAATACACGAATTAATATTGCAGAAAAAAATAAAGATGATGAAAAAAAGAAAAACAATGCGTTACAAACTGTTTCTAAAAACCAAGAGAGAAAAAAACTTAATCCTGATCCTGCGAAAGAAAAAGTAATTGCCAAAAAGAAAATAGATTCCGACAAGAAAAAGACTGCTTATAAGAAAGTCAAAAAAAGTCAAAAGCCACCAATAAAGAAAAAAAAGAAACTCAATCTTAAGCCATTTGTTTTGATTGGACTCATAATGCTTTTACTCATAGGAGCATTTCGAACTTTTTATAGTACAAATACAGATAGAGCGGCTACTAATCAATCTACAACTTCTTATCAAGATTTATTATCTAAAAAGCAGTATGTAAAAGCTGTCAAATTATATCCTGATAGGGGAGTAGAGATAGAAAATAAAGTTTTGTCTGATACAGAGATTAAGGATAAAGCAAAAATAGTAAAAAAAATAATGGAATATAATACTTCAGATCCTATTCGATTTGATAATTATTATTTTGAACAAAAATATGATAAAGCAGCTTATATTTATAACACTTCTGACAATTCTAACTTGGTAGAATTGAATACACCACGAAGGATTATGGTTGCTTATTCATTAATGAAAAATGGTCAAGAAGATAAGGCTTTAAAAGTGGCTGAACCATTAAATAATTCAGCTTTGACCAAAAGGATAAAGGTCTATAAGGACTTCTTCGATGCTAATACTATTTTGGAACAAAAAATTAAAAAAGGAGAGTTAAAAGGAGACGATTTAGAAAAAGCAAAAGAACAAATAGCAGAAAATAAACGTCATATGGATAGACTTTAAGGGGGAAAAAAGATGAAACCAGTTAACAAAGAAAAATATTTAAGATCTCAAGGTAAAAATGATTTAGAAAATAAATCTAGCAATATAAAAGTACATAAACCTCAAACAAATAAAACAAAGAAAAATAATAAAAATCCTAAAAAGAATAAATCAAAAAATGATGCTAATACTAAAGTCATTAAAGGAGGAGCTGCAGCTGCGGCTGGCTTAGCATTAATTGGATCAGCAGGATATATAATGACCCATAATGGAACAACAGAACCACTAAATTCAGAAAAAGCAAAAGACTCTTCCGAAAACAATGATTTTGAGTCAAATAACAATTCAAAATCAACTAAGTCACAACATAAGAAAGATAAGAAAAAAAATAAAGAAGACAAAGGGTCTAAAACTTTAAATTCATTATTAACATCCATGAATGATAAAAATAATGAAAGCAACAATAAAAAGTCTCAAAATAATTCGTTGGATGATTTAATTAATGTTTCAAATAAGAATAATGCTAAAAAGGTCTCTGATAATTCATTAGATGACTTATCAAAGTTAGCAGATAAGAGCAAAAACTTCGCTGAAAAAATTGGAAATTCAAAAGATGAAGAGGAACCAAAGATAACAAAAGACGATAATCAACCTAAGCCTATTCCACTGGTTGATAAAACTAATGACAAAAATCCTAATTCCGATAAGCCAACAAATTCCAATCAGCCGGTAACACCTATTACACCAGACAAGCCAGTAAATCCAGACAAGCTAGTAAATCCGGATAACCCAGATAAGCCAGTAAATCCGGATAACCCAGATAAGCCAGTGAATCCGGATAATCCAGACAAGCCAGTAAACCCGGATAACCCAGATAAGCCAGTGAATCCGGATAATCCAGACAAGCCAGTAAACCCGGATAACCCAGACAAGCCAGTAAACCCGGATAACCCAGATAAGCCAGTGAATCCGGATAATCCAGACAAGCCAGTAAGCCCGGATAACCCAGACAAGCCAGTAAATCCAGATAATCCAGACAAGCCAGTAAACCCGGATAACCCAGATAAGCCAGTAAATCCGGATAACCCAACAGAAGTACCAGCAGATAAAATACCTAATGGTTCCAGCAAGACAGTAAATTTAGTTACTAAATACGGTCAAGAAGTAGGAACAGCAACTTTAACTAAAAATAATAATCAAGTAAGCATTAGTAATATCCCTAGCGGCTATGAAGTAAAAGATACGAGTCAACTATTACAATGGCCAGATAAAGTAGTTGTAGAAAGTAATGGCACATCAAATCCAGAAGTGTCAGCAGATAAAATACCTAATGGTTCAAGTAAGACAGTAAACTTAGTTACTAAAGACGGCCAAGAAGTAGGAACAGCAACTTTAACAAAGACTAATAACCAAGTAAATATTAGTAATATCCCTAGTGGCTATGAAGTAAAGGATACGAGCCAACTATTACAATGGCCAGATAAAGTAGTTGTAGAAAGTAATGGTACGTCAAATCCAGAAGTGCCAGCGGATAAAATACCTAATGGTTCAAGTAAGACAGTAAATTTAGTTACTAAAGACGGCCAAGAAGTAGGAACAGCAACTTTAACTAAAAATAATAACCAAGTAAGTATTAGTAATATTCCTAGCGGCTATGAAGTAAAAGATACGAGTCAACTATTACAATGGCCAGATAAAGTAGTAGTAGAAAGTAATGGTACGTCAAATACTGAGGTACCAGTAAATAAAATACCTAATGGTTCAAGTAAGACAGTAAATTTAGTTACTAAAGACGGCCAAGAAGTAGGAACAGCAACTTTAACTAAAAATAATAACCAAGTAAGTATTAGTAATATTCCTAGCGGCTATGAAGTAAAAGATACGAGTCAACTATTACAATGGCCAGATAAAGTAGTAGTAGAAAGTAATGGTACGTCAAATACTGAGGTACCAGTAAATAAAATACCTAATGGTTCAAGTAAGACAGTAAATTTAGTTACTAAAGACGGCCAAGAAGTAGGAACAGCAACTTTAACAAAGACTAATAACCAAGTAAATATTAGTAATATTCCTAGCGACTATGAAGTAGTAGATACGACTCAATTATTACAATGGCCAGAAAGAGTAGTTGTAGTTAAGATTACTCAAGTATGATTTCAAAGATTAAATACGTAATTAAGACAGAAGATAAGTTTAAATCAGTATAATAAAAATTCCTCAGTTGATTATTAATCATTTGAGGAATTTTTAGAAAGGTAAAAAATGACGACACTAATATTAGCGGAAAAACCGGATCAAGCAAGATCATATATGAATGCGTTTGGAATAAAACACTCATCAAAAGATTTCATTGCAAAAGGACAAACTCCTTTAGATTCAAATACCGTTATCGTTGGAGCTAGAGGACACCTATTAGAATTGTGTGAACCGGAAGCTTATGATGAAAAATATAAAGATAGAAGAGATTTAAGTACATTGCCAATTTTTCCAAAACAATACAAATATGAAATTCCGAAAGATAAACAGTATGTATATCACGTTATTAGACAAGAAATAGAAAAAGCTAACAGAATAATTGTCGCTACAGATCCAGATAATGAGGGAGGGGCAATTGCTTTCAACATTCTTAGATTTTGTGGTGCGTTAAATAAACGTGTAGAAAGAGCTTTCCCACTAGCTTTAGATGAAAAGGCTGTCCAAAGACAATTTAAAAATATCCAGTCAATTGATTCTACTTGGAAGCAAGCACAAGCAGCCATTGCAAGAGGTCGATCAGATTGGTTGATAGGTATGAACTTGAGCCGTTTATATAGCGGTAAACTTGCTCAGATGGGTATTTTTGGCAATTATGCAGTTGGACGGGCTTTGAATGCAACTCTAGGTATGATTTGTAAATGGAATGAAAAAATTGAAAATTTTAAGGAAGAACCTATATTTCAATTAAAAGCTAAAGCAAGTATTAATAATAATACTTTTGATTTAACCTCTGACATTAGAGAGGTAGGTATGGATGCTAAAGCTACATACCTAAAAAAAATAAAAGACGCTAATCTAACGCAAAAGAATCAAATTGGTCAAGTAATTGATGTTGGAAAAGATATAAAAGAGCAATATCCTCCTGTTTTGTTAACTAAAGGAGGACTCTATAAGGCTATGCATAAAGCATATGGATGGTCTGAAGCAAAGTCCAAAAAAATAATGCAATTAAACTACGATGAACACTATCAGACATATCCTAGAACCGATGCTGGGCAGATAACAAAATATCAATATATGTACTTAGGAGAAAATATGAATGCGTATTTAAGCGCAATTGGAGAAGAGAAAAAACTAGAATCCTATGATATTCCGAAAAATAAATTAAAGAAATATATTGTTTCAGATGATGCCGATCCAGCGCACCTAGGTATAATTCCAACAGAACAGATAATGGATGAGAATGCCGATGTGACAGAAGACCAGAGAAAAATGTACGAGGTTGTTGTGCGATATGCATTGACTGTAAGAATGCCACCTTATAAATACATATCTAACACAATCAAAGTACAAAGTGGAAAAGCTATATTTAAGTCTTCAAATAGTGGAGTACTGGACTTAGGATGGAAAAATATACTTCCAGTAGATAAAAAAAAGAAGAAAAAAATAGATAAAGAAGAAAAAACAATAGATTTTACTCACTATGTACAAAATGGTGATGAAATAAAATTAGCATTCCATACCGATGTCTCAAAAACTCATCCATTGAAGCCACTAAAAATTATCGATATATATGATGCAGGAGGCTTAATGGAACAAGCCTATAAATTTGTGGAGAATAAAGACTTTATTAAAATACTAAAAGATGTTAAAGGAATTGGGACATCTGCAACTAGAGATACAATCGTTGAAAGCTTGATTAATAAAAAATACATAACAATTAATTCTAACGAAGAAATATCAGTTACAGCCAATGGTTTGTTAATCAACTATCTATTAAGAGATACAGAACTAAGCAGCCCAGTATTGACTGCAAAGTGGGAACAAGAATATGACAAAATAAAACAAGGTGAAGGAAATGCGCAAAAACTGATTTCTAGTACAGAAAGATTGGTAATAAACGATATAAAAAGAGTGGAGAACGAATGGTCAAGTAATGAAATAAAAGATTACTTTAAACGAGTTCAAAGTAATTTTTACTCACAAGAATCACTTGGATTATGTCCACAATGTAATTCGGATGTAGTATTTATTAAAGATAATAAATCTAAGAGAAAATGGGATAGATATAGTTGTGTTAATGAGGATTGTGATTTTGTAATTTGGAAGCATTTTATGAATAAAAAGCTAACTGATAAAGATGTCGAAAATCTATTAGCTGAACAAAGTACTCGTGTTATAAAGGGACTATATGGTAAAGATGCAACAAAAAAATTTAATGCTTCACTTAAATTAAAATATGATGCTGATAAAAAACGAATGATAGTCAAAATAGATGAGATAAAATTTCTAAATGATACTCATCCACGACCTTCTAGACGTTCAAAAAAATAAAGAAAAAACTGTTAACTCAAGGAAAAAGAATCCTGATTTAACAGTTTTTTTGTTTAAATTAATTAATTTGGAAGGTTGAAAGGCTTTAAACTAATATAATTCATCAATTGAGATTTATAATACAGAAGAGAGCGATCATCGATATTTAGAATATCCTTTTGTTCCCTATCGGTTAAATCAGAATTAGATAAATTGGTATATATAAAACTTAGACGTAAATAGGATAAAGATAGCGGCATTTGTAAAAACTGAGAATCGTTACGAATAGCAGTTTGTATACTGGATTCATATTTATAGGGATTATTAAATTTTGAAGTGATAAAAAATGAATCTCTAGAAAAATCAAAAGTTGAGGTATTTTCAAAATAGGATTTAAGTAATCTATTATCTAATTTATCCTCAATATCAGAATTTTTTAGCTTCAAAATATCTTTTGGAAGAAATCCTAAAGAAATAGCCGTCAAAATTCTAACTGTAAGAGGATTAATAGAATCAATTTTTGCTATTTCTTCAAGTGAATCTGTCCAATTGATAATGTATTCTCTTTTTCTACTAGTAAATCTTCCATCAAGAGCAAGTGTTGGAGGATTATCAATGAAATTTTGTAGAGAAAGAAATTTAAAGTAATTTTTTATGTAGCTAAGATACTTATTAATAGTTGAGGATTTTAGATTTTGATTAGTTTCTAAATTCGTCAAAAAATATCTAACATCAGCTTCTTTAATATCTTTAATATCAACAGATTGTTCTGCATTGACTAGATGATAATTCCAAAAGGCATTCACAGCCAATGACATTTGTTCGACAGTTTGGGGTGCAAGGTGTTTCCCATTATATGCCCAAGATTCGAATTGTTTGCTGTAGGGATACATGTTTTAACCTCCTGAAAAACATATTCAAAGAAAGTATAACAAAATATTAAATTCTATAACTAATAAATATGCAGAAGTTACAAAAGAATATTATAAGACAAAAGTGATTATATTTTTGACCATAGATAAAAAGTTAAAGAAGGAATTGAAAATGCAAAGTAGTGTAGACACAAAGGAAATTTCAAAGAAACAACTTATTAATATACAGGAAGAGTTAAAACTAGATCAAAGACAGCTTGAAACTGCATTAAAGAAAATACCTCAATGGCTCCATGCAGTGGGAGTAAATAAGAATCTTGAAAAAATTATGGTAGAAGTCATAAGATTGAATAGACGATATTCTCCATATAATGAAGTATCTCCTCGATTGGAAAAACTACTAAAACAAGAATTTGAAGCTACAAAAGATTTTGTATCAGTAGAAAGTATTAGGGCAGAAAATCATCTTCCTAAGAATAAAATGACAAAATTTATGTTGGAGAATAAAAAAGATTCTATTGCAGACTTTTTAGGTGTTAATATTTTTCTTGATTCTAATCAATCTTATATTCGAAAGAGAAAGATTAAGGCTTTTGTAAATAGATTTTTTGTTTGGCTTTTGTCAAATAATGCTGCAATGGTTGGCATCGTAGTTAATGAAGAATATGGAATTCTCGATAAATTCTATTGCCTTGAAGAGATTAAAGTAGGAAATTCAAAAAAAGGAAGAATTTTAGGATTTTATAAAAATGATGAAGGAGTTAATTGTGCAATTGTAGGTTTTTACAATGGACAAATCAAATTTTTAAAAGCCGTTAGAAGAAGCCAAGAGGGATTGGTTGCACCAAAATTTAAACAATATGATTACAAAACACCTCCAGTAACTTTTAATTTTACGTTAGAAACAGTCTTAGATAAAAATAATAGAACACTCTTCAATCTCTTATTACGTGGAAAAGAAAACGCTGCTACGAAAGTCATATGGGGGGGGGCGCCGGGTACGCTATATAACCGATACTTCAGCTATTCATCTTGAGGAGTTTATGCCTAAAAATGGAATGACAAAAGCAAAATCAAATTTATTGATAAACACATATGGCAATTTAAATAGTGACGATTTAGTTACCTTTTATAATAAAAATTTAACTGAAAAAAGTTTCTGCTATTTGAAAAATAATACATTATATTTCAGTTCAAAAATTGAACCTATAACATTTTGGATTGATCCTAATGTGAAATCTAATTTCGTTAAATTCGGTGTTGCAGCTAATATAGATCCAACTATTCTATTTGAACAAATCTTCTCCCTATACGAAAACGTATTAGGAACAGACGGACCTTCAGATTTTCTAAATAAATTAGATAGTATTTACACTCGCCAAGATACAGAACTTAAAGAAAAGATACCAGTATGGGAAAAAATACTAAACACTGACAATTTTCAAGATACGATTACAAAAATAGATGGGATTCTAAAAGGTAGAATAAAATATGATGAAAATACCCGGTCATTTGATTCGAACTATTTAGAAGATTAAAAAACTGTAGCAATCAAAAATTTCGCAATCAAACTATCTTAGTTTCTAAGTATGTTTGATTGTTTTTTTATCCTAAGAAAAAACAAATGACACAAAATGGAACAAATGGTACAATATAGAAAACGAAAAGGTAAGAAAAGAAATGAAAGCAACGGAAATAATTAAAGAACTATCTATTCCCAGAACTACATTTTATAGGTATGTTGATAAAGGCTTAATAAAAGCCAAAAAATTGCCAAATGGTCGGTATGTTTACGATAATAATAGTGTACAAAAATTAAAAAAGAAATTATTTACTTTTGAAAAAGATCCAAAAAAAATAGTTCTTTACCAGACGGGAGAATATCTGAAAAGTATCCAATCTGGAAGTAAAACAGATCAAAATAAAAGCGATGTAAAAATCGATTTGACATTCACTGACTACTCTTCAAATTTAAAATTTGAAAATAAAACTGATTTGAATAATTTAATCAATTCAATTCTTGAGGATAGAATAGATACAGTATATCTTCCAAACAAGGAAATACTGGGATCGCCAGATATATACGCAATGTTTAGCTTGATTTGTCATAAGAAAAAAGTAAATCTAAAGTTACTGAACAGTGAGGGAAAAAATAGTGGATGAAAACGAGTTAGTACTTGAAAATAACAGATTTTTAAATAAGTGGGTTTTACGTTTAGCAGCAGAATTGCAAAGCAGATATAGTGAGTATATTACCGAAATGATGCTCTATACTCCGTTTGAATTGACCTTAAGCCAATGGAGACAATTGCTTATTTACGATATTCAGACTAAATATGAGGTAAATATGATTCACCAAGTTCTTTTTGATCCAGAATATTATGGAAAAGAAATTTATTTAGATTTTGAAGCCGTAAGTGCAAAAAAAGAAAAAAAAGTTAAATTAGAAACTTTTGAATGGTTTAAAAAGATGCCTTCAGACATATTAATGAAGTATGGAGTACGTCAAGATATAGATGCATTTGGAGACTTATTAAGCGATGATTATGCGCAACAGCAGGCTTTAGATATTCCTCCAATACCTCAAGAATTTATTAAGTCGGCAAAAGAGTATGTGTATAAAGTTTTTTTAAATATGCCATTAGCGTATCTATCAGACAACCAAGTTACAAAAACAGAAGAAGATTTTAAGAAATTATTAGAGATGGATCTTATTAGCTTTGAATTGCTATCTTCATTAAAACTTTCAACAATTAATTGGTAAACTTTACGATCAAAAGCTGCTTCTTTTAGCTAATTTCTCTATGAATTTAACAACTGTAAATCTTTTTAAAAAAATCAGTATTATATATTTAGTAAAAAAAGAAAAGAGAGAATTATGTCAAAATATATAATGCTAAATACAACGAATAAAGACATTCTGTCGCCTGCAACTGATAGTATTATGGCGATTTTAAAAGATGCTAATAATGCACTTCTTGTTGCTAACATTGTGAAGTTCATTCTAGAAGAAATTGCTACAGATAAAACTATAAGAATTCCAGTTTATGAAGAAAAACAAGAAATCATCGTATTTAACCAAGCTATAGAAGTTCCCTATATCAAAGAGAAAGCGCTACTCTGCAGTACTATTGCATATGTTCTTTATTTGAGCAAAAGTATTGAAAAAATTGAGTCTATTAATGGATTAGGATTAGCTATTAAGCAAAAGATAAGACTTAACGAGGTCTAATTGCTACTAGAATGTGATTTTTCACCGATGTTCCTACATAAATAACATAAGAAAAAGTGTTAGTTCTGAAAGTAAGATCTTTCTTTGCTTAGAATTTCAAAACAGATAAAAAACCAACCTGTAAAAAGGTTGGTTTTTTTATTAATTCTATTTGTACGATATTAACGTAATGTTCCAACAAATTGTGGTGTATATGAATAGATACTACCGACTGATACATTTTGTCCAAATGTAGGTGCTTGAACGTATTTACCATCCCCAATATAAATTGCAACATGGTAAGAAGCGCCTTGCCCGCCCCAAAATAGTAAATCACCAGGCTTAGCTGTAGCAGCAATGCTGGAAGCAGAAGGAGTACTAATCCTATTCACATAAGCTTCTTGAGCAACAGTGTTGTGCGGTAAAGAATAACCAAGTTGACCATATACATATTTAACAAGTCCAGAACAATCCATTCCAGAAGTAGATTCGCCACCCCAAACATATGGAATGTTGTGTTGAGTTAGTTGTAATGCGAGATTAGCGGCTTTAGATGAAACATCAGAACCAACTGCACGGATAGGAGCAGAAACAGTATTAGAGGATTGTGCACTTTGTGAACTAGCACTGTTTTGAGTCTGAACCTGAGCAGTTTGTTGTTGACTAGTAGATTGATTTTCTACGTTTTGCTTAGTGTTGGTGTTAGGAGTATCAGTAGGAGTTTCTTTAAGTTTTAGAACCTGGCCAACGTAGATAGTCGAATTTTCCCATGATAAATTATTGAGTTTCAATACATCATCAGTTTTTAAATTCTTATCTCTAGCGATTTCTGAAACAGTATCACCTTGTTTAACAGTATAAGTAGTTTCCTGTGCATCTGGAACTTTAAGCTTTTGATCCGGATGAATCATTGAATTAGGAGTCAATTTGTTATATTCAGCTAAAGTTTTGACATCAATCTTATTATCTTGAGCGATGCTATTTAAAGATTGTCCAGCTTTTACTTGAACAATAGTATCTGCATGAGCAGTAGTAGAAAGCCCGGCTACGGTAGTAGCACCTGCTGTTAAAGCTAGCCCAAGATTAAACACACCTTTAGTTTTTAAATTAGAGGATTTAATTGTTCTCATTCCTTTCAAAAAAATTAACAGTATAAAGACAATAAAATCTAACACAATACATAGCAGTGAAAATATATACGTATCATGTTTAAGGAAAATAGACATAATAGTTAAAAATGAAGACAGAACATCCCTAAACTCAATCATTTGAAAAAGATATTGTTTTGCTATAGGGGGAAGCGTATTGAGATAAGTAGATTACAGAATAATGTAATTAAAAACTCAAAAATAATAATCTTATTTCAAAATCAAGACTAGACGAGAATAGTTTGAAAACATTGAACATATATATCTAAAAAAGAGATAGCGGATAAAGATAGAGGTCTACTTGTGTGAATGACGACGATACAGTTATTTAAAAATCATAAATATAAAAGAGTAGACGTACTCTTCCTATATCCGCTTATATTATCTCTAAACTTAAGCAGAAAAATGTAAATGTAAATTTTGTTCATTTTTTTAAAAATATTAGCTATCAAAAAATAATATCAATATTTAATAAACTTAGGATAGATTTTTGAATTAAGGAGAGTAAATATGAATGAGCAACAAACCCTTTATGCTGATACAAGTATTGAATTAGTAGATGGGTTAATACAATATGGTCAATACTTAAAAAATGATTTTGGAGATAATGTAAGTCCTGCATTAACGATTTATTCAATACTAGACAAAATTGGTAAGAATAGTCTTGATACTCAAGAAATACTAAAGATAAGAAAGCAGATGCAAACACTTCCCTTATATTATCATCATCAATGTTTACGACTGTTTATAGAGCGGTTTAGTAGTGAAGTGAACATAGATATAAAAATAGGCGACCAAACACTAGACAGCCTAAATGAAGTAGATAACTTGGAAAAAATAGCCAAAACATATAACGAATATACAAAACGAATTCCATCAATTTTTGAAGTAATTTACTTATATATTGATGAAGGACTTAAAGATAGTTCATCACAAGAAAGAATTAGTAAATTTATCTCTGATGCTTCATTTCAAAGTAGAGTAGGACTGGACTATTGTTATAAATTTCAAAAGACTTATGGGGAAGATTTAAAGACAGGAGTATTAACTAATGAAAAGTAAAAATCTAAAATTAGTGTTTTTGTTGGCACTAATACTGAGTATTTTTACAGGATGCACTAATACCAAGCTTATATCTAAGGAAAGTTTAAATAGAGAGATAAATGAAACAACAAAAATACTAGTTACAACTCAAGAAGTAATAAGTAAACAAAAAAGCCAAAAAAATAAAGCGTTCAATTTAACAAGCAGTGAGAAGTCCGATTTAAAAGAACAACTAAAGAAACTAAACGAATCTGAAAATAAAATCAAAAAGGTGACTACAAACGCTGCTGCATATCCAAAAGATGCTTATAAGTATAACCAATTAGTAACAGAGTATATTAACGACATTATACAAAGTAAAAAGAGTACAGATGTAAAGCAAAGCTATCATAAGGCAGTTGAAGAAGCCTACAATATCCAGACTAAATACAATGGGAAAGAAAATAAGTACTTAAATGTAGCAATAGCCTTGGATAAAGCTGCTGGCAATAAAGTTGGATCAGAAGATACAACAATAACACCAACTAAAAAGGACAAAAAAACTAATCCTAAAAAGAATAAAAAATATACAAAAGCAGAAAAAGACTTAGGAATTGAAATACAAAAAGCAAAGCCGAAGAAGCAAAAGAGAGCAGTCAATATTTCATGGGGTTGGGTAATTTTATTCACTTTAATTTCTGCCTTCTTAATTACTAGTGTATTTCTTCAACCAAATAAGTCTAATGATTCCATGTCTGCACTAACTACCTCGGGAGGAGCAGAACTATATAATTTACCGAAACCAAGAGGATATCAATTATTCATTAGACGCACAACAGAACTATCAATTGTTCTTCTTATCTTAGCTCTAATCATCTTCAACCATGTAGGAGGTTCTTAAAATATGGAATATCTAAAAAATGTGTATCTCTTGTTAAAAAAATGTACTTGGAGAAAATTGAGTAGTGCAATTAAGGTAACAGGCTTATGTTTATTAACTATGGTAGTGGGAGGATTCTTCTATTGGATCTTTGATATTTTATGGCAATTATTAGTAGGAAAGATGTGATTGGTTGATGAATTTAAGAACTTTAGTTGAAAATAATAAACATAAAATAAAGAGATTAAATAAAAAGGTTCAGGAAATTGAAAGTAAGGCAATGTATTATGCAGGTCTTTCTAATGACGAACTAAGACATACTACTCAAGAATTTAAACAGCGATTAGATAATGGCGAAACTCTTAAAGACATCGAATTAGATGCATTTGCAGCTATTAGAGAAGCTGATAAGCGTGTTCTTGGTTTGTTTCCTTACCCAGTGCAAATTATGGGCGGACTGGTTTTGAATGAAGGTAATTTAGCGGAAATGAGAACTGGCGAAGGAAAAACCTTAACTGAAACAATGCCAGTATATTTAAATGCTCTCTCTGGTAAAGGAGTCCATGTTGTAACCGTTAATGATTACTTGTGTGAAAGAGACCGTTTTGAAATGGGACAAGTATTCGAATGGATGGGATTATCTGTCGGACTCAACTCTCCAAAACTTTCGGTGGGTGAAAAGAAAGAAGCATATGCTTGTGATATTACTTATTCTACTAACAGTGAGTTAGCATTTGACTATCTAAGAGATAACATGACGGTTTACAAAAGTAGTATGGCTCAACGAGGTTTAAATTATTGCATAGTAGATGAAGCAGACTCGATATTAATTGATGAAGCTCGTACTCCATTAATTATTGCTGGGGAAGCCCAGTCTTACTTGAGTTTATATAAACAAGCAGATAAATTTGTTAAGTCGTTGGAAAATGATGAGTTTGAATATGATATTGAAACAAAAACCGTGTCGCTTTTACCGAAGGGTGCAAAAAAAGCTACTAAGTATTTTCCAACAAAAAATATTTACGGACCAGATTCATTCGTTTATGCCCATTATGTAGATGAAGCTCTAAAAGCTAACATTGCTATGGAGAAGAATAAAGATTATGTAGTTAAAAATGATGAGGTCTTAATTGTCGATCAATTTACTGGTCGAATTATGGATGGAAGACGATATTCTGATGGTCTTCATCAAGCTATTGAAGCTAAAGAAAATGTAACAATTCAAAAAGCAAGTAGAACTGAAGCTAATATTACATACCAAAACTTTTTTAGAATGTATAACAAACTTGCTGGAATGAGTGGTACCGCATCTACAGAGTCTGAAGAATTTTATGATACTTATCATATGGAGGTTATTACGATTCCTACTAATAGAGTAGTAGCTAGAAAAGATTTAGAAGATGTTCTATATCCAACAGAAAATGCCAAACTAAAAGCAGTAGTTTCTAAAATAAAGCAGGTTCATAAGACAGGGCAACCAATTTTGGTTGGTACTATTTCAGTAGAGAATTCTGAAAAGATTTCTTCCTATTTAGAAAATGAAGGCATCAAGCATACAGTATTAAATGCTAAAAATAATGCTAGAGAAGCCGATATCATTAAATTAGCCGGTCAAAAGGGAGCAATTACCATTGCCACTAATATGGCTGGGCGAGGTACTGATATTAAACTGGGTCCTGGTGTTAAAGAACTTGGTGGTCTATATGTTATTGGTACTGAAAAACACGAATCTAGACGTATTGATAATCAATTAAGAGGTAGAGCTGGGAGACAAGGTGACCCCGGAGTTTCACGTTTCTATTTATCTTTAGATGATGAGTTAGTACAACGTTTTGGTGCAGATAGAATTCAGCGAATTAAGGACGATATTGTTGCACGTGGTCAAGAATACGAGCCAATCAAAAGTAGGCTAGTTTTACGTGCAGTCTTAGCTGCTCAAAAACGAATTGAGGGTAATAACTTTGATGAACGTAAAAATACTCTAAGATACGATGATGTTTTGCGTGAGGAAAGAAATAAAATCTATGCTGAAAGACAAAAAGTTCTTAACATGTCTGACTCTCTTGAATCCTATTTTATAGCTATGTTTGCTAGAACTATTAATCATTATGTGAATATTTATTGTCAAACAGATAATAAAAGAGATTATGATGGATTATTTAAGTTTATTTCTGGTGTGCTAGGGATGGCACTGAATGAAGAAACAGAAAAAGAAATAGAGACGATGGATAGAAAACAAATAAAAGTCTTTCTATTGGATTTAGCTAAAAAAGAATATAAGAAAAAAGCGGACGAATTATACTACCCTGAGCAACTTTTAGAGTTGGAAAAAGTAATTATACTTCGAGCTGTTAATGAAAATTGGAAGACCAATATCGATAATATTGAACAATTAAGACAATCAATTACCCTGCGTGGGTATGGCCAATACAATCCGTTAGTAGAATATCAGAGTTCAGCATTTGATCTTTATAAGCGGATGTTAAGTGATATTGATTTAAATGTAACAAGATCTTTCATGCGTTCAAAAATATTATTACCGGAAGGAGAGTAGGAAGTGAAAATAAAAAATATCAAAGTAGATGCATTGACAAAAAGAGTCGGCTTTACTGTATTAATTCTGGTTATTTATCACCTATTAACCTTTGTCACAATTCCCGGAGTTGATTCAAAAGAGTTGCTGTCGTTACAAAACAACTCATCCCTAACTATGTTGTCTATGTTTTCCGGAGGTAGTTTTGATAACTTCTCTATTATGTCAATGGGTGTAACAGCCTATATTACTTCTCAAATTATTATTCAACTATTGCAAGCTGATGTTGTACCGAAATTAACCCAGTGGAGTAAAGAAGGAGAAACTGGGAGAAGAAAATTAGATCAAACTATTAGAACACTAACAGTTATTTTGGGTTTCATTCAAGCATTAGGTATTGCGTTGGGGATTAATCAATTAACTAATGGACAATTTGTTATTGGCTCATCATGGCGCAATTATTTTGTGATTGCATTATTAATGACTTCTGGTACATTCATTGCGATGTGGCTAGCAGATCAAATTACAGAAAAAGGGTTAGGGAATGGTATCTCAGTGATAATTGCAACTGGAATTATCGCTAAGTTCCCATCAATGACTGTACAAGTGATACAGAATCTAAATTCCGGCAAAGATTTAAACTATGCGTTACTAACCTATTTGATTTTGGGAATTATTGGAGTAACTTTGCTTATTATTTGGTTTACAACCTCAGAATTAAGAATTCCCGTACAATACTCAAGAAGAGAATCAATGACTGGGAAAGATAGTTATCTTCCACTGAAACTAATAGTACCTGGTGTTGTACCAATAATTTTTGCTAGTTCAATATTAGCTATTCCACAAACGCTTTTACTTATGTTTAAGAGTAAGGAAACTTCTGCTTTATACAAAGTAGTTAATGAATTCTTTACATTACAAAGTTCTGCAGGTGTAGTTCTATATGGAATTTTGATTATCTTTTTCACTTATTTGTATTCCATAGTACAAATTGAACCAGAAAAATTAGCTGATAATTTTCAAAAACAAGAAGCATACATACCAGGATATACACCGGGTGTAGAAACGGCAGCTTATATTAAGAAGATACTTAATGAACTTTCATTGCCGGGATCATTATTTTTAACTTTGGTTTCAATCATCCCTCTATTAGTTGCCAACAATATTTCATCTAGTTTACAAGTTGGTTTGAGTGGTTCTAGTTTACTGATAATTACCGGTGTTTTCATTGAAATTAGTAGACAAATTAGAGGATTAAAAATGAAGACCAATTATGGAACATTTTTAAATAGGGAATACGACTTTGACTAAGAAAATAATCAAAAACGCTTCAATAGTTTTATTAGGAATAGCTGCAATTTTGATTATTTGGCTTTTGTTAGCCATTGGTCGATTTAAATATAATGAAGCTACTACTGACTTTAATGAAGCTCTGAATGATAAAAAAACTTTATTGATAATCTATAAGCCCGGTTGTAAAAGATGTAAAGAAACTCTACCACGACTATACCTCAAGAATGTTTTCGCCTTAAAGAGAGAAAATATTGTAAATCAGGATAAATTATCAAAAAAAGATAAGAATAAAATCGAAAATGGGTTAACGCCAAAATTCTTTTATAATGGTCGAGAATATGAAACAAAAGACAATGCCCAAATTGAAAAAATTTGGCGGTATAGTCATTAACAAATATTCCGATGTTACTAAAGGATTTTAAAAAAACAAATAAGCCAGCCATTTTCATGGCTGGCAAAGAAATAGACAGAAAGAAGAGAAACAAATGACTGTAAATGTTCAGATTGATGAATTAACTGACAAAAAAGCGATTGTCGCAATTTATTTAGATTCTAAGCCAGTATTTTGGCACGCTAGCGTGCAATACCAAGAACTGAAATCAGATCCAACTAAACAGATGAAGATTGTTATCTATCAACCTTTAATTTATCAAGTAATTAATAAGTTTACTGATGTTGAAATATCGGCTCAAAATAATGAAGAACTTGAACATGGATTAATTGAATTAGGACGAAAGTTTGGTTCAGATATAAAGGCACTAATCCGAGTACATTATATGACCGAAGCTATTGCTGAAAGCTTATTAGAAGGTTATTATACAGATAATTCACTTAATGATACTTTAAATAAATTCATGTAAAAAAAAGAGCTTACATCGAGTAAGCTCTTTTTTTATAAATTTGGGTTTTATTAGCAAAAACCATTATGTTTTTTTCATCAGCTATACTCATTTTAAAGAATTAAAAAGAAAGTTGGCTACTGAAATGGAATTAACGAACAATGAAATTATAAACTCTGATAATTTCTTTACTTCGCACAAAAGAAACACTTTTAAAGAAGTATCAACTATTATTAAAAAATATGTTGATGGTTTGTACCATCAACGTGTAGCAGCTAAAGCTAATAGAGAAACTGAAAATATTTATTTTTCACTTCAGGATATTAAGCATGACATCATTCGAGATTTGAAGCTGCAATATAAAAAAAGTGAATTTTCATACGAGGAAGAAGTTATTATAACCAATCTGATTACTGAGCAATTACAAAATAAAGGATTAGCCAAAGTGAATTATTTGGGAGATAAACTTTATGGTAAGAAGAATTGGGTTAAAAAATATAGAAAAATCCAAACTTTATTAATAATCACGCCACTGATTTTAGCAATAATATTAACCTTAGGAGGAGAAGTTTTTCTTTCTTTTAGTAAAATTGTAATACCGAGCTTTTCTTTTATAATGATTCTTGTCTTTCTTATTCTGGAATCAATTGTAATCTTAATAGGTGAAAGTTTATTGTCAAAATTAAGAAAATGAACTACACCGTGACTATAATCCCCCAGACTAAAGTCTAGGGCTTTCATTTTTAGATTAATACAGCAAAACATATTTACTTATATATTTCGAACATGCTAAAATTAAATAGTAAAAATAATTTTTTTATTTTTATTTGTAATTGTTCAGTATATTTGTTTTTGCTGAAGTATTTGAAAGACCATCGTTGGTCTTGAAGTTATTGTATTTGTTTTAATTTATTATTGTTTTATGAAAAGGAACTATTGAATCAATGATTTAATGGTTCCTTTTTTTGTTTGCGGAGGTAAGCATATGAATGAAAGGTTATATGGTATAGATTTAAAAAAGATTGTTTTTTCTGATTGGAGATTTACTATTTTTCTAAATGATGCGATGCAGGATGGTAGTTTTTCGGAATATATAAAAGGTTTACAAGATGATCCTTTTCTTTTTGATTATATTGGAAATCTCTCTGAAGGAGAAAATATAAAAAAAGATTGTTTCAAAAAAATACCCGAAGTAATTATTCGAGATGATTTTATTGCTGTTTTTGACAAAGACATGTTGAAATTTGTGCTTGGTGCTATCCAGAGTATTATCAACTTTGCTTTAGCTTATGCAATGTGGTCTACATATTCTGCTACTCGTTGTGATAAATTTGGCAAAACATTAATTGATGAATATGTTTTTTACCAATATGTTCTAAAAGAATTAGATGTAGATAATTTTCATTTTAGAAATTTTTAGTTTTTTGTAAAAGGAGAAAAGAATGGTTAGTTTAGCGATTATTGCTTTTAGTATTATTATTGTGATTTTAACTGGATATATGCCTTTACTGTTGCTACCAGCAGGGATTTGCATTGGACTTATTGAACATGAACTTGCTGATAGTAGCAGTAAACCAGTTCAAAATAGGGTTGTACAAAAAAGAAAGCAGACTCTTAGGAGAAGATAATCTTGTCTGTATTAAAAGCGACGATACGTTGCTTTTTTTTTGCAAAAAAAATGAATTTCGTTTTTAAAATAAAAAATTTGGTAAGCTAATAATAAAACTACGAAAAGGAGTCATACTAATTTGATTTTTTTGTAATTGAATTTACTATTTTAAAAGCGGTTGAAATGACAAAAAAATTAATGATGTACTGTAAATGAAATGAGCAGAAAAAATAAAATGAAAAATATTATAAAAATAAGTCTGATTGGAATAATTTTCTGCACTATAACTAGCGTAAGTACTTTAAAAGTTAAAGCAGATAGCATTAAAGATATACAAGAGCAAGTACATAGTAAAGACGATAACTTAGATTGTCTGACAATTCAATATTTACGTAAAGAAGGTCGTCCCGATTTTAATAGTGATTTTTATAAGAAGGGCAACGTTTACTATGCTCTTGATAAATATAGTGGTGATATCTATAGAGTTCAATTTATACCAACCGAAGATAAAATAGAAAAAGCTGAACCTGTAAAAAATAAGGAAGGAAAAACAATTAAATATAAATATTTCGAAGAATATAAAGCGCAGAAAGTGAAATCAACGGAATTATTAAAACTTGGAATTGTATTTATGGTATTTATGGTTTTATTATTCTTTGGTATGTTGTTGGCAATCGTGTGGTTTTAATAAAAAAATGGCGATCGTTTTTCACTACCTTAAAGAACGTTGCGGCAAACTTCAATATTTAATTACTAATTATACACAATACGAGTTAAAAATTAATTTATGGGAGATGATTAACTGATAGGGCTAAGATTGTTAATGGCAGGCTTCGCCTTGATCGCCCAAGAAGCATTTCAAAAGACTCTTGGCATGACCTATCAAGCTATGAAGTTTTAAAGATGAGCGAAGTCAAAGTAGTAAGTATCTTCAAAGAAAAAGAGAGCTATTATGCGGCTTTACCTTATGAAGAAAACATTGATCGTAATGGCTATATTCAAACAATTACAGTTAACTGGCAAAGTGCGTAAAAGGGAGAAATCTTAGATGAAAAAACTATTTAGGTGGACAAAAACCTCAATAGGTGAAGTTGATGATAAAGATAAACGTAGACTTTTACTATGGACACATAACTTAGCCTTGATTTGTATCACTTTCTTTGGAGTTGGTTTTTGTCTTATTAGCTCTATACCTGTCACAGCATTTTTTAATAAATCAAACATTTATTTTATCCTTCTTTCGAATTTACAAATAGTTATGGCATTCTTGATTTTAATACTGGTTCCAATGCTAGTGATAAATATGGCAATAGTAGATATACTATCGCATAAAATAAAGAAGAAAAAGCTTGATAATGGAAACAAAAATGACTAAAGAAATAAAATTAGATCTTTTACCGTGTATTAATCATCAAATTGGTGTTTATAGAGCATCTAAAGAGTTTTTTGTATTATAAGGAGCGCAAGATTGAAGCAAATTACTTGTAGGAGAAAAATATGAATTATTAGGAAAGAGTTGTTCAAAGATGAGTAAAGAACAATGTTCCCAAATGGTACAGAGTTATTTACTTATGACCAAAATGAAGCTTCAAGGCGTTTAATTAATAGGAGAGAAAAAAGATGGATTATAAGAAATTTAAAAAATGGATACAAAGTGATAGTTGTATGTATTTAGTCGCACTTATCTGTATATTGCTAATGATTGGGACAATTATATATTTATTTTGTTTTGCACCTAAGTCCAATATAAATGCTGATGACCTTCGAATTGAAAGAATAACAGTCACTAACTTTCAAACTAAGGATAATTTAAAGGAACTAAAGAAAAAGTATGAGGCGGAGCTTGAACCTCAAATTTCAGTTAAGTATAAGGGAAAAGTATATCAAGCAGATTTATTAAAAGGAAAAGAGAATAGTAACGCCAAAGTAGTTTATAAATTTAATGTAATAAAGTACAAGGGTAAAATGTATGATCCAAATACCGCATCTTCCGATTTAAGATGGGCTGCATGGATATCGTATCATTCTTTATTTCCGATAACACGTAATGATGAAGTGATCATAAATACTAGGGGTAATGATAGGTGGAAAGATCCAAATCAATAAATATTAAATAAAGGGGTAAGGTCTAATGCTTGTATGGATAAATAACAGTAATTTTATTCTGATTTATTTCTTACTGATTCCTATATTGGGATTACTACTACTAGTTTTAATCGCGACATTTGAAAGTGATTTCTTAATTAAATTAACAATTTGCTATATTTTCATTTCATTTGGAATACTTTTCTATTTTTTGTGTGGTAGTGGTAGGGTGGCCGATGCATTACGTGGTGAATATGGACAACACCTAGTAGAAACTAAACAGTTTTATGCCAATAAAAATGCTGAAGAATTACAGAAACTTTCTAAAAGTGAAAATAGTAGTACCGTAACTGTGTGGAAAGGTAAGAAAAAATATGATGCTGTGAAGATTAAATGTAGAGAGGGAAAAGAGGGAAAGATCGTATTTGCCTATCCTGAACCAACGGTTAAAGGAATAAAGGTATTAAGCAAACAGCCATATATTTACGTTTATCATAAGAAACCAAAGCAGCCAAAGTACAGATTTGATTAGTAGAAAGCTGAGAATAATAGTATGGAAAAAGAATATTTATATGCTGTAGCCCATCAATCCGAACTCAATGAAACGATAAGAGATATAAGTGATAAGGCTCAACTATCAGACTTTGATGATTGGGATATGAAGATGCGTTGGCTTACTACTCTTATAGAAACTGAATTGAAGAAAGCCGCATATTTTGGGCATCATTATTTAACTATTAAGTCACTAGAAGATTTATTACAGATTGATGTTAATAGCATAACTCATAGAAAAGAAATTTTTACTTTAGCAAAACAAATAGAACTCGACAATATTGTGGCTATGTATGTACAACCAAAATTTAAAAAAGAAGTTATTGATTCATATATTCAATTAAAAGATCTACTAAAAATATTGAATAAGGATGAAGCAATAAACTTGAAAAAATATCTTTGTTTTAAATTTGAATCTATTATATCCTCGTGTGAAATTTACTCAGCAGATAGTTCAAATGAGGAAATAAAGATATCTTTTGCCTGGTAAACATAATGAGAGGTAAGTATGTTAATTTGGATAAATAATAATTATGATGCCAGAGTAACGCTCTGGTCTATTATAGCTGTGTTGGCGACAATTGGTCCCCCTAGTCATTTATTTTTGTGTAGATAATTGTCATACACCTACAATAAAAAAATGTCTTATAGCAGGTTTCATAATAAGTACTGTTCTGGTGTTATCCGGGATAGCATTGGGCAATATTCCAAGTGAATTTGGAAAAGCGCTAAAAGGAGAATATGGTCAAAAATGGGTCACTACCACAAAATTTGAGGCAAATAAATCACCTAAAGAGCTACAAAAAATTCTTAAAAATAATGATGGTGAAAACTATTTTGCTACAGATGATATAAGAGTTTGGCATCGTGGAAAAGAATACAGCGGAATCCATATTAAAGGTAAAGAAGGCCACAATGATAAAGTTGTCTTTTCATATACTCTGCGTGAAAGCCGATATAATTCATTTGGTTATGCTACTGATCCAGAAAACGGAGATTTTATATATTGTTTTGATTTAAAGACACAAGAATTAGTTTCTAATATAATGGAAGTAAGTGATTTAAAGCTATGAAAATAAAAAAAATTCTATATTTGATAATAAATTAAAAGTAATTTGGCAAATTGATTTATATTTTACTTTTTGTGTAGCATTAGTTTTATTTTTGATAAAGGTAGAAATGCCATGGATATTAAAACAAATAGGACTGATTAGTTTTTACAATATATTCATTCAAGTATCTAATAGTGTATTTTGTTTAAGCATATTAGTTTTTGTAATAGCTATAAATGTATGTTTACTGTTATATACGTTTATTAATGTTATACACACAATGCGAGTTAAAAATTAATATATGGGAGACAGACATGCAAGGTGTAATTTTTACTTCACGAAATAAAGATAATAAAGACTTACCAGGCTTTAAACAAAGAACGTTTTCTTTTCTAAGTGAAAAACCACTTTCAGAAATAAATAAATTTAATAATTTTAGTCTAGAGGGAGTTCCAGGAGAACTAAGCAGATTCTATGTTACTGTCAATAAGCGAAAAAATGACACTACTATTCGTAGTTTACAGCATTATTTATTAGACCATCCAGACTATCCTATGACTAAGATCGAAAACAAGGTAACTAGCTTAGCAATGAGTCCAGAAAATGCTGCTGAGCACAAATGGCTTTTTGACTTTGATAAAAAAGACGGTGTAGATGATTTTGTGTCTGATCTAGAAGCTGAAGGGTTTAGAAAAGAAGAAATAGAAGTATATAAAACAGTTAATAATTATGCGGTCGTTGTACCACATGGCTTTGATTCACGAAATATTCTAAAAAAATACGATTGCGTAGAGCTAAAGCGAGACGGATTACTTTGTGTGGCATGGAATAGTATTGAGAAAGAGGATTAAATTGTAGTACTCTTACTGTTCATAGTAATATTGTGTCACTTAATTAATAACCCCATAGTTCGTGCACTCATAATAATGTTTGGTTTTGGTTCTTTATTAGGCACAATTTTATCGAATTCATAAGAATATAAAGATGATGAAGTTATTGGATAATTTTTTTGCAACCAATAAAAAGCCTAAAAGCTTGATAATATCAAACTTCTAGGCTTTTTCTGTTATAATTTAAATAGTGCAGGTCAGAAATAGTACGAAAAATATACCTTTAAAGATCGAGATTAGTTTATTAAATTCTTTAAATTGTATATATTTAAGCAATTTTTTAGTAGAATAGTGTTTAGGTTCTGGATAGCAGGTAGCTCCTGTTAGAACTTAGTAACTTAGCATGGCTACACACCCCTCAAATATTTTTAAGTTACGGAGGTGAAAGCTATGCAAAATTGGGTAGACTGGAGAGTTAGGCTGCCAAGTGATAGTAATTGCTGTTGCCCTAAGCATTTTCTTGGGTGCACTAGGCACTTTTATTATTCGTGTAGCTACTGCTTACGCAATAATAAAAAAAGCTAATCACAAGGATTAGCTCAACTAAACAGTCATATCTAAGTTACGATTGGAGTTAGTGAGTCGGATTCACTAACTCCTTTTCTTTTGTAATTATATAATTGTTTTTAGTAATTGTCCACTTTAGTGTCACTTTTTGACATAAATTGACACTTTAAGTGTCATATGTGGTGAAATTAATAAATAAAAAGCAACAAAAATAAAATTAATTAAAGATCAAGAAAATAATAGTAGATTAAAAAATATGGACGAAAATTCTTTAGAATATGCAATTACTCGGAATAAATTGATTCGACAGCATAAGTTGCCAGAGGATCCAGTTGTAAAATCAAACGATGATTATTGGAAAAAATTTAAGTAGAATACTTGTACACTTGGTGATTTTTGGTACAAAAAGCCACTTGAAAAGTGACTCCTGATTGTTTTGCTCACAAGCATTAATGTCGTTTAAATTCGTGAATCAATTGGGTGACTGATTCAACGAGCCGTGAGGCTTGGTACAATACTAAACCAATAGCAATTAAAGTAAGAAACAACGAGAAAGGAAATTGCAGAAATTGCACTGCAAAAATGATTTAAGGTATGAAAGATAAGAGAAAAGCAACCAGTACTGATTCTTCTATAAAAATTTTGTTGGAATATCCTAGCGAGCAATATAAGGTTATAGATTTTTTAAGAAGACACTCGTGGATTCAGCCTTCAATAGATTTTCTAACACTAGTTGTAGGTGTTTGGGGGATATTTTATGGGTATGAAAAAACACCGAAACTGGCTATTAAATTGATATGTACTTTTATTATCATACTTCTCATTTTATTGCAAAGTAGGAAAATGAATCCACAGGATCAATGGGATATAGAGATACGTCCTTTTGAAAATAAAGAAGATTCAGTTAAATATGCAATTGAGAACAGACAAATAAAAAATATTTGTACCGTAGTTAACTCTATTGCCTTAATTTATGCATTAATTAAAGTGGTGTTATTTGCAAAACAGCATAATTTACTTAGTGCATTTATTAAGTTTTATTTTGATTACGGTGTAGCATATTCACTTTATGTTATTTGGTTACGCGCAGTATTCTGGAAAATAAAATTAATTACACCTGCTTCTACAAAAACTAATTAATTATATCTAGAAGGGAAAGGAAAGGATGGAAAGAACCTACTCAAAAAAACGTGTATTTATAAGTTTCGATAAATCTTTTCTAATTAGCAGAATTGAAAATCGAAATCAAGTTAAAATTCAGATTGTAAATCAAGAAAATCAAGAAAAGTATGAGACTGAATGGAATTCTAATGACGCACCTACTAGTTTAATTAATGATATTATCATGGCTTATCCTAGAATAAAGGAACATTTACCTATAGTAGAAATTACAAGTCAGTATATACAATATAAGAGACGCATAGTATATGGAGCATATTTACTTTCCTCGGGTCATATAGTTAAGCAATACGTTCCGATTATAGACTTAATTAAACAATTATCGTTAATCATGAAAAGAAAAGATAGTTTCGCTATTTCTGATGGAGAACATGTATACAATCCTAGCTATAACGAAATAGTTATGTTGTTTGAAATTTAAAATAAAAGAGCGATGATTTCAAAAGTTAATCATCGCTCTTTTTCTGTATATTTTTTGAAAGTTAATAATTCTTTCTTAAATTAATACCTAACCCCGCTAGTCCTAATTCGATTAATCCTTCACCTAATAAAATATTTGCTGGAGTAGTTTCGTTACCAGTTTGAGGTAGCATTGCTTCCGAAGTATACTTATGTTTTGATGTTTGTAGAGAATTAGAAGATCCCTGATTATTGACTTCGACTTTCTTTTTATCTGAAATTACTGGTGTTTTAACTTTGTTTACAGTAGTTACTGCAGCATTACTTCTAGAATGGGAGTCAAAAAGGTTATTTTTAGCATCTATTGCATATTGTCTTATGTCATCTTTTTCCAAAATAATGTTTAGAGCTGTACTTTTGCATCCCAAAGAAACCGTAGTAGCATCCAAATACTTTTTATCATCTTCTGATTTTAAATGATATCCTTTTGGCACGTTGATGCTTCCCATCTTTTGAATTTCTTTTGAATTGTCAAATTTAGTAGATTTACCTGATTCATCTACTTTTATTCCTTTTCCAAATTCGACAGTTTGCTTAACTTGCTCTCCGATAGGTTTATTATCTAGATCGACAAAATTAACAACACGGCTTATTGTGATTGGATTGTCGAAATGCGTTCCCGGATTATAACCAATAATTTCTGGCATTCCTTTTTTACTGTTATCTGTTTTTTTAACCTGAGAGTAATCAAATTTTTCATCCAGTATTAAATTAATATACCCCGTTAATTCTCCATTTCCTTGTTTCTGTAGTTCTGCTATTTGATCTTTAGTATTTACATCCCATTCAACTATTTTCTGATTAGAATCATTGACTTTGATGTCTTTAATGATATCAGTTGGTTCTGGTAGAGTGCCAGACGACGGTAATGAAATAGCTTGTGCTTTTTTAGAAAAAGAAATACCATCTTGGGCATAATTTTTATCTTCACCGCTATACATGGTCAAGGTACTATTGGAATTAACAATAATTTTCACTGGAATATGTACGTAATCTCTCCATTGCATAATATTTTCTGTCTTTGCTGATGCAATGGTATTTTCGCCTTGTTGAATTATTTTAGTAGTTCCTGGTTTTAAAGAAAGATCTTTACGATACACAGTTTGATAGGGGATTTTTTTATAAAAGCTTTTGGCACCAAGAGATACACTTTTTATCTTTTTAATATCCTCTTTCCAGGTATTTTCTTCAGCAATTTTTTCCTTATTTTGCTTATTATTTTGAACATTATCAGCGAATACAACCATCTTATCATAAGAAAATTGGCTCATAGATATAAGTGTTGAATTCAGACTAAGAGCTGAAAGTAAGATTTTATTTTTTAGTGATACTGAAAATTTCATTTTACATTCCTCTTTTTTCTAGAACAGAATTATTGATACATATATTTATTTTAAATTGAAAGTTATAATATCAGCTAAATTTCTTAAATTACAGTTCTAATTAAAAAATATATTTAAGTCTTACTTTTCTAAATTTTAGTAAAACTTGAGGATTAAAACTAAGAATTTATCTTCTCATGTATATTAAGTAAAACATGTATTTTACACATGTTAAGTTTGATATTTTTAGGAGGGGTTCGTATGAACTTACAAAGAAAATACTTAAAAAGGGTAAAACTAGCATCTGCTTCTGCAATTGCTTTATTAAGTGTGAATTCTTTTTTCGGTATTGAACAAAAAGTAGTACATGCTGATGCCGTTGATTCAGATTATCACGTAGCTAAAGCACATTTGACAACAAAAGATGGTTGGTCCAATGACCTACAGTCAATCGTTTGGAATGAAAAAGGTCAGTATTACGATCTTTATTTTTTACATTCAAAAACAGCGGATGATCCTAATGAAGCGGGAGACCAGGGCTGGTACCATACCACTACAAAAGACTTTATTCATTTTACAACTCAAAATGAAGCAATCAAGGCGGATGGACCTGAAGCTCCTTATACCTGGACATCTGCTTGGACCGGTACTGTCTTAACTAATAATGGTCAGATTAAAGGAGTGCCACGTGGAGCCAAAGTTGCGTACTTTAGCGGTTTGGAAAAACATGATGGCGGTTCACAAAATATCTGGGCAGCTTGGTCAAGCGATGACGGTAAAACCTTTAGCCATGTACTAAATGGAGCATCCCCTGTAATCGATCATTCATGGAATTGGACTAGCAAAAATAAAGTGGATGAGAGAGATCCAGCTGTCGTCTACTGGAAGGGAAAAATGTTGATGTACGTTGCTGAAGGTGATGAAATTGGTGTTTACCAGTCTTATGACGGAATTAAATGGGCAAAAGCTGATCCTAATGGTGCTTCAAAGGTTGGATTAGGTACATATTTCAAAGGCTTAAATGGTCGTGATTCAACTCCAGTAGAATGTCCAGTTTTAAGAACTATGACTACTCCTGATGGTCGGCAAAAAACTGTCCTATTTTTTGGTGCTAAAGCTCCACATAATGGGCAAACTACAGGAACATACTACATTGTCGGTCATTTAGACAATAATGGTTTATTTACCCCTGAAACTAATGCTAAAAGACTAGATCAAGGTTCAGACTATTATGGTGCCAATTTCTCAGGAAGTTCTGATCTGTCCCAATCTGCTAAAACAATTAAGTCAATGGGTTGGATTGGAAATTGGAATTACACTGCTAATGGAATTCATAATGATGAACATGCAACTAGCGCGTTCACTAAACATTTAGGCTCGTACTCATTAGCTCGAGATATTAGTTTAAAAAATGATCTAACTATGACCTCAAACTTAATTACTGGTCGAGAGAACAATATTAAACGATATAATAATGTATCTAAGGATAGACCAGTAAATGGTATAAATGCAACATCGAATAAGCCATATACTAGAGGAAAAGACACTAACGGTCCAGTATATAATTTGTTTGATGTACCAAATTTAAGTGTAAGCAAAAAATATGATTTAAATTTCTATAATATTAAGGGAACTTATAAAGGGAGAATTTATTTTGATATTTGGCAAGGGAATGACTATGTTAAATTCAATTATGATCCATCTAATGGAATGTATCGAGTAGCTACAAGAGCAGGAGAATTAGATCGTGGTCGTAATGGACAAATTTCATCATCTTATTACTATGATGGTTTATTAGGGCGAGGACTAGGATATGAAAATCAGTCAGGGGTTGCTGGTTGGAAAAATGCTACTATTAAAGTCGTAACTGATAAGAATTCAGTAGAAATTTTATTCCCTAATGGTCAAAGTTACACAGCAGCAAGATTTAATTCCTCGGATAAACAAGACTTTAAGATCTATACGGAAGATCCAACTAATGGTAATCGAGTTAATATTACCCAAAGTGATCTGAGTTAATTAAGAGATACGAAAACAGTTTGCACAATTAATGCAGACTGTTTTTTTGATGAAAAAACTATAATTAAACAAAAAGAGTCTGGGAAAAAACTCTAAAATAAAGAAAATACTGATAATTAGCATTTAAACAAATGCTGATATATCAGTATTTTTACTTTCTAAGAAATTATATTTTAAGTCAAAATAAGACTTATTTCCCAGACTCTTTTTATCTCTATAAAATTTCTCTACCACGTTTTAAAAGTAAACAGAGAGACAGGACTAATGTACTATTCTTTAATATAAGTAAGGAGAATTTTTATTTTTCTCTAGCTTGGTATCATGTTAATTAATACGAAAAATAAGTTCCTTTACATATCGCTGGACTTAAAGAATCGAGGATTTACGGAGTTACAGCATTTAGCCAAAGCAACCCTTACTCTAAATATAAAAGAATTAATCATTTTTTAGCTATAATTGAAGAATTCTATGAACGAGGTCAATGGATCAAATCTTACTAACTCCTGTAAAACTTTTTTATTGTTGCTGTATTTAAATAATTATTAATATAAATTAATTAAAAATTTAGTAAGAACTAGGAAAACAATTATTTTCATTGCGCATAGTTTAACGCCAGAAATTAGACAGCTATTTGATCGAGAAATAAACTTAGATAATAAACAATAACTCTACTTTTAAAATAAATAGAATGGTATTAATTGAACAACTTCCAGAAAATGACAAAATATGGCGGTTTATGTGTTATTTATATAAATAAGGCATGCAGTTATTTCGAAAAGAAATAATTGCATGCCTCTTTTTTTATTTAACATTAATGAAGCACCATAACTTGTCTTTTAGAAACGATTTTAGTTTCAATATGGTATTGTGCTATTTGTTGCCAATCACCAGCTACAATAATTAATTTATCGGAATTTTCGTAAATTCTATTTTTCATAAAATCGTACAAATCAAAATCATTAAATTTTAGAGTAATATTATAAGGATTAAGTTCTAGATATATTTCTTGCTCAGTAGGGTTATAACAATATCGAGGCACATTTGCTTCAATTAAACGTTTTCCATAAATACCTGCATTATAGATGTTAATACTCCTAGTATCGACAAGCATCTCATGTATTTTAATCGAGTTATACGTACTATGAATATCTAACGATTTACACATACAATAGATTTGGCCAATAGTTCTAATTGGGTGGATGCCAGTTGGATTATTAATATAAGCAGTCGAATTATTAGGATGCTGTTGCACAGTAACAGTAGATGCAGTTATAAGATGGTCAAGTGCTGAATCATAATTAAAAGCTTGTTCATCATATTTATCTTCATCAAAATTTATGTTATGACCATACGGACAGTTGGGAATATGGCGATGATCAGCATGGGTCGCAGCAAAATAAGCATTTGTACTTCCATGTTGAGAACACACATAAAGATAAGCAGAACAGTTAGCATTAGGACAGTAATAAGAGCAACTAATATTATTAGTTTGAGCTTGATTAGCAGATATAGGATTCATTAATTGACCCTTGCAATTTTTATTTCTAAAAGCGTAATTACTCATATGTAAAACCTCTTTTTTCTTTAATTTTCTCTATAATATAAAATTACTTTCAAAAAACAAAATACAGTTGTCGTAGATTATTGTGCTAATTTAATGATTGTTTAACTACTAGCGTTTCTAAAGTGAAATTTCGTTTAGCACATTATTCTTTGTATCAAACATTAAATTTAATTTAATATTTTTTTAGTAGTATACTAATGATAAAGTAAAATTAAATAAAATAGAGTGGGGGCAAAATATTAGCATGTCTATGTATAACCATTTACAAGATTCATATTCAACTAATTCTTGTATTGTTATTTGTTCTAAGTGCAGAGCAAAATATGAAGTTGAAGAAGATGATGGCACTCCGGGGTGTCGTGATGTAGAAAGAGCATATTGCAAATTTTGTAATACACTATTAGCAAAACATCATGGCGACTGTTATGCCAGATTAATTGATGATTCCGAGGTTGATTCAATTTATAAAAAAGCTTAAGGAGTATACCCAGAGAAGCGAAAAAGACGTGTCTGGGAAAAAGTAATTTTCTAGACTAAAAAAGAACGCTGAAGTTCATTTCGATTTTCAGCGTCTTCCTTGATATTATTGAATCACCACAAAACAAAAAACGCAGGAATTCACTAAAAATAATGAATTTCTGCGTTTTTATATCTGGACTAAAAATCTAGTTTTTTCCCAGACACTCAAAACATTTCAAAAATGTAAATAGCAAAATAATTAAAATAATATCTATAATACCATCTCTTTGTCGGTGGATCAATTAAAATAAGATAAATAATTAGAATACACATACTTTAAACATTTTCAAGAAGTACTATAATCTTAAGTAAGAAGTAAGACGTTTTGCATAAGACGAAGGAAATATAAATATGGATAATTTGTATACTGGAAAAGTATCTCAAAAAGGGCAATTAGTAATTCCTGCTGCAATTCGAAAAGTATTAGACTTAGAAAAGGGAACTAAAGTTTCTTTTGAATTAAAGAACGACGAAATTATTATTAAAAAGCTGCCTACAGCATTAGATTGGGCAAACTTAATTTTTGAGCTGCCAGAAGAAAAAGTAGAAATTGATAAAAATGGAAATTATGATCCTAAAGAATCTCCTAATTTTCATGATTGGATGGTCAATGGATAATGAGACCGAATGCTTTAAAAGCTATAAAAAAAGAAAAAATGAGACGTGGATAAAAACTAATTTGTACTGACCTCGAATTAGTGCTTATGTCTTAATTAAAAAGTAAATTTCATCTTATATTTGATGATAAAAATAAAAAGTCTTGGTGTTCATAAGGAATCCCAAGACTTTTTTAGAATGACAAAATAAGTTATTTTGTTTTTATAAGCAAGTCACGTAATTACTTGTAATTACTAAAATGGAATGAGATAATACATATATGAGGTGATTAGTATGGAAATTTTAAAAGCAAGAAAACAAGGGAATTCCTTAATGGTTGCTATTCCTAAATCTTTCGACATAGCATCAGGTACGAAGCTTAGACCCAAGCTTACACGAAATGGGATCTATTACGAATTTGTAGATGATGATTTTTTCGATTTTGATGAAGATATTTTAAGGGATTTAGTTTCTCAAGGATACGAAGGTACTGAACTTATTAACAAATTTAGTAAAATAAAAAGGGCAATTCCAAGTGCTTTAGATAGATTGGTTGAAGAAGCAAAGGAATCTAAGCCATTATCTAAGGAAGAGGCTGCAAGAGAATTTGGTATATGAGGTCTACATTAACCATAGAGTTAGTAAATATGTAAGGAAGTTAAAAGATAGAAATTTAAAAATCGCTATTAACAATGCAATTTATGATGAAATTGCGCCAAATCCTTATGAAGTAGGGAATTCTAAAGTAGGAGATTTAACTGGATTTTATGCCTATAAATTGTATTATAAAGGAATACAATATCGCATTGCATACACAATTGATGATGAAGATAATCTTGTAATAATTGCTTTAGCGGGGACTAGAGAAAGATTTTATGAACAATTAAAGCGAATAATTAATTCATAATTTACTAGATTAAAATGCTAAAATTTATTAAAAAAAGTACAAAAAATAAGTAGATATCTTTTGTAATGAACATACTAAAGAATAAAGGTAGATAGAACTCATGAGGAGATTTTATCTACCTTTTTCTTATACTAGGCTTATCAAATTGACAATTTAATTATCAAACAAATATAAACTTAATTCATTTTTAGACTTTATAAGAATATTAAAAACGAAAATTTACTTACGCCTATTGTCAAAAAATCAATTTTCACAATTTTTTAGGCTTTCACAAAGTAAATCAAATTGAAGTTATAATGAAACAAAATAAAAAATAGAACAATAAAGCTACTATATTAGCTTTTAGGAAAGAGAATAAAGAATGACTAAAACAATTACGGCTAGTCAATTTTGCCAAGAAATGTTATGTGCTACTAAGAAGCAATTAATAAATAATCATAAAACGGAGCTAAAATGTGATAATTTCTTTTATTATTCACCGTCTATTTTTAGCTTTGTAACGTTAAACGGTATAGATGTTGAAAAGGGGCTTGTTAAAATATATAACTATTTTCAATCGCATCCCAATGCAATTAAAATGCCTGCTAAATTATATGAACCTATTAACTGGCAAATCAAGGTTGATCCTAATTCAAATGTACCTAAAGCATGGTCTTTAAACATTGATACACATCTTTTTGATGAAAATGCACACGTTATAGCAGACTATTCAATTAATAATTTTGTATTTGGTACTCCGTTACCTAACCATTCTTATATAATCCCATATATTTCTAACGGAAATAAGCGTTATTATGGGATTATGATTCCCTATCCAAATCTTGACGCTCAACATAGTTATAGTTTAGAAATTATCGAGCATTATACGTTACGAACGGCAGATGGAGATGCACATTTTACTAGAAAAATTATACTTCCAATTAATGTTGGCAAAACCGATAATAAGCATTTTGCACGTTTATCAAATTCTCATAATCCAAATTTTGAATTTTATAACCGCAAAAAAGAAGATTGGAAATTAGTTTTTTCAGATTTAAATGCTAAAATTGATTGGCGTAAAGATTATGGTAGTAGCATTAATCCTCAAGAAATTATAGGATTACAATCAATTTTAATAGGACGAGATTTAACTCCTAGACTGCTAATGAATAATGGATATATTATGCCTCCGCTTATACTTACTGATTATTATGGAACTAAGCGTGAATTGTATAATTCTTTTATGAATTATGCACATGAAACTCATGGAATGAGCAAACCTAAAGCAGAAGCTCTGGCTAAATTATTCATTGGAAAACTATCGTCACCTTCAGATCCGCTATCTAATGCATTCATTGCATCATTAATTAACGGAAAAACTAATAAGGATCCTGAATTGAACCATAATAATTTGGGATGTTCTAATTTTAATCTTACAAGTCCTTTTTTTGCTGACGAACCAAAGCATCATGCTCTATGGAATGAACGACCGTATCACATTAATAGTTCTTACGAGTTTGAAGAACTATTACCAGCAGTTACTGTAAATGAAATTAAGGAGGCGTTATGATGTCAGTTCTTATGCCTTTAATGTACATGCTACTAATTTTCTTAGTTTCTTTTGCAGTTGTAGGCATTCTATTTTCTTTATATGAAATATATAAAATTTTAATTTCAATGTCATATTCTGAGAGATTTATGCTGCTTTTTTTCTTGATTATGGCGACAATTATAATGCTTAAACTGCCCGAAATAATCGCTATGGTGCATGGCATAATGTGATTTTTACAAAAATTATCAGCTCCGAAGACTTTGATTATTAACAAAATAGGTTTTAGAGGTAAGTCATTTCAAGTAAGCAGAACAAAATTATATGCTCTGCTAAATTTATTCTTCCATTGAAACAATAAATTTCTATATTATAAAAGCGATCAATTTTCTAATATTGGTTCTCGATTCTTAGCATTATAAGAAACTTTTTAAGGGAGCTGCATCCTTAAAAAATGAGATTGTAGCTCATCAACAAAAAAAGAATTATACAGTCTTGGAATCGATACAGTCGAAACCGTTCAAGGAAATAAAGTAAAGGCATATTCTTTAGATCGTACAATGGCGGAAATACTAAGATAACCTAATCATAGTGATCCAGAAATAGTAAATAAGGCATTTAAACAATATTTTTAAAAAAACAATAAAAGTATTGCTAAATTATTTAAAACTACTGAGAAAGTACAAAAATATATAGAGGTCTTACTATAATCATGTCAGATGAGGATATTGATACCGATATCAAAGGAAAGAATTTAACGTCTAATGAAGTTACAAAAATGGTTGATGATATTTGTGAAATTATCCCAATAAAAGATGATCCAATTAGTATTAGGCGTACTGGAAAGGTTGAAAAATTATATGAAGGGGCTCAATATGTTGGATATAGAATACACTTAGTTGGAATCTTATATAAAAAATCAAAAGCAAATATTAAGATTGATATTTCTACTGGCGATGTAATAACACCTAAAGAAATTACCTATACCTATAAATCTTTAATCGATGGAACACCAATAGAAATAGCAGCTTACAACAATGAAACTATTATTGCCAAAAAAATAGTAAAGGTGATCAATTACTTAATTCCGTGATGATTAGTATATTAGTAACAAATATAATTTTGCTGCCCATTATCAATTACATTACTTCAAATAATAAAAAATAGAAAGAGAATAAGATGAGTTTAAAAAAAGATACAATTGATTTAGTTCACAAGACAATTAATAGAAAAAAAGCTACAGATGAAGAATTGTACTCGGCATTATTCCCAATAAGAAAAGATTTGATTTCTCCAATTCAAGGACCAATTTTAGACTTGAAAAAGAAATCAGATAAGTAAAATTCTTCTCTAAAGAAGTGACTATAGTTAACAGCTACAAGCAAATTTATCAGAAAAAAGATTAACAAGAATGCAATGTCATTGAGTTATGATATTGAGACTAATAGTATATTTCCTTTTACTTTAAGGAAACTAATCTAAGTTGAAAGCTTTTTGCACATAGTAATTCATTTTTTCTTCGAAAGCTTTGTCGTATTTTTTCACAACGGCCATCATTAATTTGATTATTTTTTGAGAATACACATTTTCAATATCGAGCAATAAATATTTATTTACATATTGTTTCATATACCTTCTTCTTCAGCTATATGAAGGATTACTTTCCCAGACACTTTTTTCTTTGAAATACGTTTTAAAAGGTAAATGTTGAGAGAGCGATTCTATGGCTTTTAAATTATTAAAGTGAGAAAGCTCATAATTAAATTTCTTAGAATGCTAAACTGTAAATTTGTATTAATATTCTTATTTTGTATGCGTTATTTGTATGAAATAACGCATACTTTGATGGCTAAAAATTGCATAATATCAAGGACTTATAAGAGCATTGATATTAATATGCGTTATAATATAGATATTAAAATTAATAACGCATAATCAAAATGGAGTAAATAATGAAACAAATAGTAAAACCTATAAAAGATTCTTGGGTTTTAAGTGAAGTTCAAAAAAGTCTATTAGAAAAAGAAACAACTGGACGTAGAAATTACACAATATTTCAAGTAGGAAAATCTACCTTACTTAGAGTTAGTGACGTTCTTTCTTTAAAGAAGTCTGATGTGTTTGACGAAAATGGTCGAGTAAAAAGAAATGCTTATATAATTGATAAAAAGACTAAAAAACATAATGTTTTATATTTAAAACCAGTAGAAAGAGATCTAAACGATTACTTTGACTGGCTAAAAGAGCAGCAACTACATAATAGGAAGAAAAAAATATATAGAAGTTCAAATTTTAATGGTAATGTACTTACTAGTCCGTGGCTTTTTCCTTCTATTAGACATGCTGAACGTCATATCGACGGTAAGGCATATTGGAAAATAATGAACGAAGTAGGCAAAGAACTGAATATTGATTATTTAGGTACTCATACGATGAGAAAAACGGGAGCATATCGTGTATATCAACAAACTAATCATAATATTGGGTTAGTGATGAAATTGTTAAATCATTCTTCTGAGGAGATGACTTTAGCTTATTTAGGATTAGACCAGGATACTAGAGAGCAAATTTTAGATACTATAGATTTTGGATAGTAAAATGTATAAATTGCAAATGTTGAGAGGACGATTCTAAGGCCGTTAAATTGTTTTTATTGATAAGTTGTTGATAAAGTTATCCTTTAAGTGATATAAATTCAATCCTTGATTTTAACTCTATATTTCTTTTAAATAAATTAATAATTTGAAAGAATAGTTATTTACTACTAATTAGTAGCATCATTTTCTACCATATGGTAAAATAAGGTACAAAATAATAAACTCGGAGGAGTGTAATGGAAGTTTCTGAGGCCTTAGCTAGATTAAAATTTCTTGTTCGACATAATCAATTTCACATGGTTCAAAGAAGAGATAGGATGGCAATGCCAGTTTCAGAAACCTTAGCTCGCGAGATAGTCAAACAACTAGAAATCAAAGACTTTGTTAAACATGAACCTAATCGAAATAATCCTTTGCAATATGTTTGGGTATTCAAGACAAGTGATGGCCAAACATACTACATTAAGTTTATTTTTATCGAAAATAATCAAAAGGTCGTATTCATTAGTTTTCATCTTGACTATTAAAAGGAGGAATTTAAATGGCTTACCAAAAAGACTTTACAACAACTTACACCATTAATGGTCATGAGTATTCTGTCACTGCACCTGCTCTTTTTGATAGTAATACCAATAAAATTATTCCCAATAAAGAGCTAGATGATCAAGCAGCTGAAATTGCACGTCAACAATATCGTAATGACATGGGTTTACTGTCACCTAAAGATCTTAAAGATTATAGAGCTAAGATTGGTCTCTCGCAGCGTAATTTAGCAGAACTAACTGGACTAAGTCCAAACACAATTGCACTTTACGAAGCAGGTGCATTTCCAACTAAGGCAAATAACAGATTGTTAAAATCATTGCTCTCTAATGACGATGTACTTAAACAATATATTTCTGATAGTAAAAATAATTACTCTAAGGAATTAATTTCAAAAGTAAATTCCTATCTCAATCATAGTAATACGCTATTTGAATTAGAAAGTAGTCAACCAAGATTTAAGGCTGTTCAATTAGCAAATTGGTTACGAGTAGAAAACTACTTGTCACGAAGTATTGATTTAAATATTGATCCTTTAACTCAGATGAAGGTCATAAAACTACTTTATTTTGCCTATGGGAGATTTTTAGTATCCCATCATAGTAAATTGTTTTCTTCTCCGATTACACATTTTCAGTACGATCCTCTAATTACTGAAGTTCATAAAGAATTTTCTGGACGTGTGGTCCTGGATGTTAATAAACCAGATGATAAGGCTTTCCATGATTACAATTTAGTGTCTCAGGACGAAGAAATAGTAGAATTACTAGCTAAGGTAAATGATGATTACATTAATTACAATGCTTCAAGACTAAGCAGACAAACACATTCTCCTGGATCTCCGTGGAATTTAACACCTGATCGAGAAATAATTAAAGACCAATTGATTTTTGACACCTTTAAACGAGGTAAGGAAGAATAATATTTAATGAATGGCGGTCGTTCTATACCAGGATGGGCGCCTTTATTTTGCAATCGCAAAACAACATAACTATTAAACATGATATAATGAAAAAGTAAAAATATTTATTATTTTTATTTTGATTATTTTCAGCATTTTGTTTTGCTGATTTGTTTGTAAGTTCAATGTTGAACTTGTAGTTATTGTATTAATTTTTATTTTATATTGTTTCGAAAAGGAATTATTGAATCGCAAGATTTAGTAATTCCTTTTTTTTGTAGAAAGCGAGTAAGATGATGGGAGAAAGAACTCAATTATTGGTTAACGTTATGGATGAAAAAGGTAATCAACTTTGTGGCACAATGATTCATTATCAATGGGGATGCGGAAGAGTGATGCCAATGGATGCACTGAATCTCGCAATAAATTTGCCATGGAGTTATCAACTACAGGATAGTTTGAAGGAAAAAAATGTTTTTTACAAATTTGATAAAGTTCTAAAAAAAGATATTGGACTAACAAATCCATTATTTGCAAGAAATTTTCGTAATTATCTTGCAAATTTAACTAGTGGTTCATTATATGAACCTTACCAAAATCTTGATCTTTTGCGAGAATACAATTCTATAGGAGATACAGATCAACTAGATAAATTCTTAGAAAAACTAGATAGTATTTATAATCTAAATATTAACGATTTAGAAATGATGAGCTTCGATAATAACTGTGGCTATATGATTATGGATATTCTTTATCAAAAAGGAAGTCCTGATCGAACTAGTTTTAAGTTTAAGGCAGGTTATGAGCTTGGTTATAGCGATAAAGAAAATTTAACATTTGAACAATACTGTAAAGCTCAGGATCCCTATACAAATAATCGTATCTCTAAATATAATTTTATAGAATCTTATCGAGCAATTTGTAAAGGCTATAATATTTATCTTCATTAATACTAGTTTTTAATTTGTTTTGTTTTAATATGGCTAGGGATTCCTTAAATCAATAGATTTAAGGAATCCTTTTTGAAAGGATTGTAAATTATGAGAAGTAAAAACTATAATTGGCAAGTTGTTGATGATCTAACTATACCAAATGTTAAGCATGAGGAACTTTTAATAATCGATATTCCTAGATTCAAGGAAGAATTAAAGCAAGAAATAGACTCAAATGGAATAATACGAAATACAACACATCTTTGGGGTGATCCATATACTTTAAAAAACGTTAATACCACGTTAGATTTAATTAATGATAATTGGCCACTAGAAATAAAATATGGATTAATTATCATTGAAGAAGGAATGGATACACTTTGTTATCTACATCCCTTAAGTACAAATGATCTGAGTATACTTATCGGACTCCCATGGTGTGAAAATGATAGTAAAGTTTTAGATGCTTGGTTAAAGGACTTGGTAACGCAGCTTCCAACTATTGTAAATTATGCTGACGAGCTGCTACCGATCGATGTAAAACGCTGTGTACCTAAATTAGGTGCCAAAAGTGTAGTCAAATGTGGTGGCATTCAACTTAGAAGAGACAGATAAATTTTTAAGTATAAACCGGCACGAAAGATAAGCATTATTACCACTTCATTATTTAATTTTTTCTATACTTACGTGATATTTTGCAAAATGATATAATTTAAAGGTAAAAATATTTATTATTTTTATTTTGATTATTTTCAGCAATTGTCCGGCTGATTTTGTTGAAAGTTCAATGTTGGACTTGTAGTAATTGTATTGTTTTTTATTTTATATTGTTTAGAAAAGGGAACTATTGAATCGTTGATTTAATAGCTCCCTTTTTTGTTGTAAAAAAGGAGTTTAATATGAATGACAATTTAATTTATTTAAACGAACAAGGTTTTCACTTTGTATTTTCTGATAGAGATGGACTTACAGATCTACGTGACTTTGTACTAACTCAATTAAATATCAGACAACGATTAGAACTTGTTAATCAGCTATTAAATTCTTGGAATTTAGAGCCTATTTCAGTTCAGAATTCATTTGATGAGTATTTTTCTTGGCATACTAATGAGAATTACGGTCAAGAAGACTTTCTTCATGAGTTTCTAACAGGTGATGAATGTATTCTAGATGGAATAGATAGAATTCTGCGTAAAGATACTTGTCATAAAGACGTCAAGTTAATTCTAGAATATCTTGATGAGGTATTAGAGACTACTGGCTTTTGTTCCTGGAAACTATTTGGATATTATCAGGGCGATATAGAATGGGCTTGGCATTATTCAAATGATAAGCAAGATAACAGTATAACAGAATCTAAGTTAACTGCTTTATTAGAAGCAGCTGTTTTTGATTAGAAAGGTAAAAATTGTAATAAAAGTATCTAATACAGAGGCATTAGATACTTTTGTTTGTTTTAAGAGGTATAATTAATGTATAAGGATAATATTCTTTTAGTTTTGAATACTATCCTTCCAACCTTGCATATTAAAAATATAAAGTATGCAACTACCCAAAAACAAATTAATTCAGTAGATTTCCATAGCAAAGATGTTAGACTAGATCTTCAAGTAGAAGATGAAAAAGGCAAAATTTATGATGTAGAAATGCAGACTAGTAAAAATGGATACCTACCTCAACGTGTTAGATATTATCAATCGAAAATCGATTCAAAGCTTACGTTAGATAAGAATGAATCGTATGATAAGTTACGTGATAGTATTATTATTTTTATTTGCACTTTTGATCCATTTGGTTATGGAGATTTGCAATACGAAAGGCAAATATATCTAAAAGGACATTTAAAAGAAGAAGAACGTATTATAGATGGATCTGATGTCTATTTTATAAATGCTACTGCAAATACAAATAATGCAAGCTCTATGATGAAAGATCTAATTAAACTTGTAAATAATAAGCAAGTTGATAAAAATTCAAAGTATTATTCAATGCAGGAAAGAGTTAGAGAAATAAATGCAGATCCAGAAAGAAGGGCAAAGATCATGTCATTAGAAGAAAAGATTAGAGATAGAGAAGTTACTGCACGCTTAGAAGGTAAGGTAGAAGGTAAAGCAGAAGGTAAAATTGAGGATATATACTCTTTAATAAAAAGATTAAAGAAATTAAACATAGATTCTGAAACTATTGCTTCTTCTGTACATGAAGACTATGACTCAGAATTACCTTTATCTACAATTAATAAGATTTTAGATAAAGAGCTATAACAAAGAGATATCATAACTAACATTGGTAAATATTGTAACTAAAGTATCTAATAACTAAATATTAGATACTTTTTTTGTTTTTTAAAGGTAAAATATGAAGAAAAGATTCGAAATAGGTTACTATTTCAATTCTCAGAAATAGAGGATAATAATTTACGAATTTCTAAAAAGAAGGGCAAAGATCATGTCACTAGAGGAAAAGATTAGAGATAGAGAAGTTACTGCACGCTTAGAAGGTAAAATTGAGGATATATATTCTTTAATAAAGAGATTAAAGAAATTAAACATAGATTCTGAAACTATTGTTTCTTCTGTACATGAAGACTATGACTCAGAATTACCTTTATCTACAATTAATAAGATTTTAGATAAAGAGCTATAACAAAGAGATATCATAACTAACATTGGTAAATATTGTAACTAAAGTATCTAATAACTAAATATTAGATACTTTTTTGTTTTTTAAAGGTAAAATATGAAGAAAAGATTCGAAATAGGTTACTATTTCAATTCTCAGAAATAGAGGATAATAATTTACGAATTTCTAAAAAGGATGGCAAAGATCATGTCACTAGAAGAAAAGATTAGAGATAGAGAAGTTACTGCACGCTTAGAAGGCAAGGCAGAAAGTAAAATTGAGGATATATACTCTTTAATAAAAAGATTAAAGAAATTAAACATAGATTCTGAAACTATTGCTTCTTCTGTACATGAAGACTATGACTCAGAGTTACCCTTATCTATAATTAATCAGATTTTAGATAAAGAGCTATAACAAAGAGTCACTCATAATTAATACTATTAAAAATCGTAGCTAAAGCATCTAATAAAGATATATTAGATGTTTTTTTGCTTAAGAGAGACACACATTTACATGAAGATTTTTAACATGATATAATGAAAGTGTAAAAATATTTATTATTTTTATTTTGATTGTTTTCAGCATTTTGTTTTGCTGAATTTGTTGAAAGTCTATTGTTGGACTAGTTTTAATGTTATCGTTTTATTTTTATTGATTTGTAAAGGAATCTATTGAATCGCAGATTTAATAGATTCCTTTTTTCGTTGTTAAAGGAGATTTGATTGTTATGGAAATTAAAGTATTTGTTTCAAATTTAGGGTTGTATAATGATGGAATTATTAATGGCGAGTGGAAAAGCTTACCGGTCAAAGATGTTCATCGTGATATTTTGGATAAGATTATTCAAAAAGATGAAAAAGGATTGTATATCAATGATTTTATTATTAGTGACTATGAAGCACCGTTCGAAATAGATCAATATGAAAATTTAGAAGCTCTAAATAACTTGGCTAAGGCCCTGGAAAATTATGAAACTATCAAAAATGTGTATGATGAGTTAGATGATCGAGATAGATTTGCTTTTAGTGAAGTTTATAGCTTTGAAGATCCAGAAGAATTTATAAATAATAGTTTTTCATCAGCATATGAAGCAGCGATGGCTGTAGGAAGAGGACATGTTAATCTAAATGATGATTATGTTTATTTTAATGGATATGGTAATTTAGAGACAATTTCTGAAGCAGAATATTTAAAGAAAATAAATGAAAATGCTACAGAAATTATTGAAGAATTTAGACTTGAAAATCAGATTTAAATAAGTTTATTAATTAGAGAGGAAATATTGAAATGACAAAAGAAATAATTAGCACTTTAGTAGATTACAAGACGGGAAACATTGAAACACGTGTAGACGGAATAGGAGACTCATTTGCTGTTTTTAAAAATGGTGAATGGAGAATATACGGTGCTCAAGGCTTAGCTAATGATCAGTATGAGAATGAGTATATTTATACCATAAATGCACCAGCTGGTAGCTTAAAATATTTGCCGAGTGATATTCCCATTAGATCATCTGTTATGGATTTTGAAGATACTTTAATTGAAACGAAAGCACATAATATAACGAATCTATTTGAAACAGTAAAGGATTTATACGATTGTGCAGAAGATATCTTACATAATCTAGATCAGAGTGATTTTAGTAATGGAGAGATCCTTAAAAAAAATCTCTGGAAAAACCAGGAAGCATTAGATTACATAGCACAAACTATTTTTTATGGAATTACTTGGGAGCACTTTTCAACAGAAGCTGAGTGGATTGCTGAAGACATTATTGAATCACCATATGGATATCAATGCCTGTTTGAAAATGAAGTTAAATAAATGATTTGAAAAAATACAGTTTAAGTATCTAACTTAGTTCTAATAGTTAGATACTTTTTTAGTAAATAATAGACGTATTGATTTCCATACGCTTATAATTTATTAGAAGCAAGGGATTAGAAAGGTAAAATTTTATGGTATTAAAAGATAAATATTGTATGTCTTCTGAACAAAATAGGAGATTTGCTAAGCAAAATTTAACTAAGCTTGTCTATACTAATTCGCGCTTTGAGGGTTTAAGTACAACCTTACCACAAACACAAACTATTATTGATGGCTTGGGCGTCGATGGGGTCTCAATTGATGATATTAATACAATTGTGCAATTAAAACGAGGATGGCAATACATCATTAACGACAAGGAAGCTTTAACGTTTGATAAGATGAAAAATATTAATAAAATTGTCGCTCTCTTTGATTCTTTTGAACCAGGTTCAATTAGATCAGGAAACTCCCAGGTGATTCTTGATTCAAAAGATACATATATTCCGGTCAACCCAGACGAAGAGAATGAAAAAAGCTTCTTTACTTCTTTAATGGCAAAGAATATAAGTACTACCGACAAAGCATTAACATTAATGTATCACAATATGAGAGCCCAAATATTTTGGGACGGTAATAAAAGATCAGCAACACTCGCTGCCAACAAAATTATGATTGATGGTGGTGCTGGATTGATTAATGTCCCTTTAGACAAGTGGGGTACATGGAATGAACTAATTAGTGATTACTATAGAAGTGGTGAAGATACACAGATTAAACAATGGACCTATGAAAATGGAATACAAGGATTAAATCTTTAATAAGATATGATTATATTTGTAGAACATGGTATCGATGATATCATGTTTTTTGTTAGAAGGAATAACAAGTATTTTAAATAATAATTTTACATAATTAAAATTATGGTAACTATAGATAAAGTGATTATTTTATCCAAAGTTGAAAAGTGATAATTAGTATTTTAAGGGGGGCACTATTGTTTTAAGCGCCAGAGCATATTTAATGTTAGATTCTCATCAATCATAAATTGAACAAGATATAACCCAAAATTATACAAAAAAATCTAGCAGCCACTAACAGCTATCTCAGGAGAGGTTAATCATCCAACATAATAAAAAAGTTAACCTCCAGGTTATTGATTTAACTCCAGAAGGTTAACTTAATAAATATATCGAAAAGGTATAGTTTACTGCGAATGTCAGACTCGAACTGACGACAAATGGATTAACAGTCCACTGCTCTACCAACTGAGCTAATTCGCAATTGTCAATAATTTAATTAATAACTGACGAGGTGCAATTACATCACTAAAACAGACATTAGTAATTGGTGTAATTACGATAAAATGATATTCCAAACGAACTTAACTGAATATCAGTGATTAGTGATTTGCATCTGTTACCCTTAGGGTGCGCCACGTTCGATCAATCTAATCATTTCATAACTAAACTATTGATACATTAATTATATCAGCTTCTTTCTTGGAGAACAATTAACTCCATAGTTTAATTTCAACTTTGAATAAAATAGAGCAGTTCTTTTTAGGATTGATTCCTATGATAAAATTTTAATGTATTTTAAAGGAGGAAATTAATATGATAGATTACCGAGACGACATTGTTAAATTAATGAATGCTACTTCTGATACAACCCAATCTTTAAAACAATCAATGATAGCTTTAAGTTTAATAACTAAAATCTATAATGATGCTTATGGAGAGAATACGCCGGTAGACGAACCGCATAAGAATAAAAAGCAAGTTGAATCGCCAGACAATATTTCATCTAACGCTTCTAAAAAAATTGATGAAAATACCTCATCAGATACGCACAATGACGAAGAAAATAAGAGTGAAAATATTGAAAAAACACCTAGTTCTGACGATTTTGATAATTTTTTGAATATTTCAGATCCAAATAATCTAGCGAATAATTCTAATAAAGAAGAACTTACCCAACAACCGAAAAATATTGATACTGCGGCTATGAAGCAATTAGCCGATTCTACTAAATTAAGTAAAGTTGTCCTGAATAATAGAAACAAACAATATTTATCAAAATCAATTCCACCTATTCCTTGTATAAAACACATTCAATCAGTTGAAAAAAAGAGTGATGATTATATTGTTCAAAGACGGCTTAATGGTTCCGAAGCGATTGATTCTAAAGGAAATAATATCCAATTTTTTAATGAATATCTAACACGGAGTGCAAATTTAGAAGAAGGATCTATAGTGAGCTTAGACAGACGCATTGATGATAAGGGTTTACGAAAGATTGTTAAAGTCATTGCTCCTAAAAAAGACCATAGACCTAAAGAGAATATTGTGGAATTTGGACCATCTGTAGTACAAAGAGATGGTTTTGGTTTATATGTTGACAAAGACACGAATAAACGCCATCTTAGCCAATTTAATTCAGCTAAAACAAGACTATATTTTGACGAGCGTGTCATAGCTAATTTTAAGCTTAAAGAAAGCGACCTTGTTACTCTAGCTTGGTATGAGAATACCCCTGAAAATATCAAATTACGTTGGAAGTATGCAGAAAACACTCATTCTACGCTTGATGTTAAAGTTACTAAAAACACTTCTAATAATCAGAAAAAACTGACTAAACAACAACGAAAGCTGCTAAAACTACGAAAAAAGAAAGAAAAGAAATCTTCATCTGGTCAAGAATATATTCCTAAATTGAACTTTGACTTACAAAAAAAGCGAGCCATTATTGTTGTTGCCGATAAAAGCTTAACTGCTAACTTAGAGAAAGTTATCGAAGCCCATAACGGTATCGCAAAAATAATTGAAACAAAGCAACCATCCCAAGCTTTTCGAGCAGCTAAAGAATCTAGTTACGTAATTTTAATTCAATCATATATTAAACATAGTATCAGTCAATTTCTAATCGCTAATCAAAATAGATGCTATACAGTTTCGATGGCAAAAACCAGCGGTCAACTTGCTGTTGAAAAAGCATTATATCGTGCAAAGTATAAACTGAACGTAACTGATAACGATCAGATTAATTATCCATATTTTGACTAATTCATTATTTGAGAGATCCTCTCTCAAATTTATAATTTAACATTACCTAAAACTGTACTTTTAAGAATAGTTGAAAAAGTGATATAATTGATATGAATTCTATCCCCTTTAAAGGAGTGTCTGTTTAAAATGAGAGCTGAAAAATATGCAAAATTAGTAGACAAACAGCTACAGAGTTTACCAAAGTATGTTTATTATTATGCTCAGCAACCGAATTTAGCTATTTCAACTGTGTATCAATATTTATCTGAATATGCCAGATTTTTTACTTGGTTACGAGAAACACCTGAAGATTTTGAAAATCCATCTGGAGCTACAATAAGCTCTGCAAAATCCAATAAAGAAATGTCCCTTTCAGTTTTAGAACATCTAAAAGTAACTCAGGTTCAACAGTATTTGCAAGAACGCCGAATGTCTGAAAATCGTCAAAGTACTGGTGATAGTAAAGTTACTTTAAATAGAACTATTAATGCTTTACGTTCTTTATTTCACTATCTAACTGTTGTAGCAGATTTAAATGATGGAGAACCATACTTCTATCGTAATGTAATGTTGAAAATCCCTTTATATAAAGGAGTAAAAGAATCCATTGCCTATCGAAATGCAAAATATGGGCCACAATTATATATGAACAATAAAAAATTTGAGTGGATAGACTTTATTAATAATGATTATGTCAATACATTAAGCGCCCACGCTGTTCCCTATTTCAACAAAAACAAGGAACGAGATTTAGCCATAATTGCCTTGTTATTAGCCACTGGAGTTCGAGTATCAGAATTAGTCAATCTAAATTTGAAAGACTTGAATTTGCGAGAAAAATCGATAATTGTTGTACGTAAAGGTGATAAAAAAGATGCAGCTCTAATTGCTGATTGGGCAATTCCCTATATCAATGGATATTTAAATATTCGAGAATCTAGGTATAACCCACAAAAGCAGCAAAAAGCCCTCTTCTTAACTTTACAACGAGGTATTGGCCAAAGAATTACATCAAAGACAATAGAGGTTTTTGTTAACAAATATTCAATAGCATTTCCAAACGGTTCTAGAACCACACCTCATAAACTTCGACACTCATTAGGAACTGAAATTTATGACAAGTCAAAAGATGTTGTTGCTGTCGCAACCCAATTAGGCCATACTGGACTATCAGCAACCGATCAATACATTCAACAATCAAGTGAAGATAAGCAACGTAAAATACTCAATCAGACTACTGAATCACATTCAGGAAAACCAAATTAACTCAACAAAAAAGCAGAATGACTATGATTAGTCATTCTGCTTTTATTATTATGTCGACCTATAATTCCTTCTCTAAAATCCGATTTATTGTAGATAATGGTAACTCAGAATCATAGTCTTCATGTACGGAAGAAGTAATGGTTTTAGAATCGATGTTTAATTTCTTTAATCTTTTTATTAAAGAAGATACATCCTCAATCTTACTTTTCGTTTTTCCCTCAGCTCTACCTTCTTTTTTACCTTCTAAACGTGCAGTAACTTCTCGGTCCATAATCTTTTCTTCTAGTGACATAATTTTTGCCCTTCTTTCTGGATCTGCATTTATTTCTTCAATTCTTTCCTGCATTGAATAATATTTTGAATTTTTATCCACTTGTTTATTATTTACAAGTTTTATTAAATCTTTCATCATAGAACTTGCTCTATTTGTATTTGCAGTTGCATTTATAAAGAACACATCAGAACCATCTATAATACGTTCTTCTTCTTTTAAATGTCCTTTTAGATATATTTGCCTTTCGTATTGCAAATCTCCGTAACCAAATGGATCAAAAGTGCAAATGAAAATAATAATACTATCACGCAATTTATCATATGACTCATTCTTCTCTAACGTAAGCTTTGAGTCAATTTTTGATTGATAATATCTAACCCGTTGAGGCAGGTATCCATTTTTACTTGTCTGCATTTCTACATCATATATTTTACCTGTATCATCTTCTACTTGAAGATCTAGTCTAACATCCTTGCTATAATCTACAGAATTTATTTGTTTTTGGGTAGTTGCATATTTTATATTTTTAATTTTCAAGTTCGGAAGAATTGTATTTAAAATTAAAAGAATATTATCTTTATCTTCCATAACATCCCCAAAAACATAATCATTAGAAAATCCAAAAAATTTAAACTTATCTTTTTTCATTAATTATACCCTTTCACTAAACATATAAGTATTCAAAACGTTTAATATTAGATACTTTTAACAATATTATTGAAATAAAAAAGCGATAAGATTCATTAAAGTGAAAATCATCGCTTATTTCATTTACTTTAGTCTAGAATAAAGACATTTGTCTTATATTTTCAGACTTATTATTCAACTTTGAAGTAGTTGGATCACCGTTATCAGCACTCAACTTATTTACTATCAAAGTGTTTTTTTCCGACATATTTACCTCAGTATTAATAGGATTTGTCTTCTTTTCTTTTTCAAAATTGTACTCAAGAATTTTGTCTTTCAGATTAGGTAAAAGATTATCAAAATAATTGATAAGATCACTTTTTACATTTGAAAAACAACTAAAAGCTAAATTTTGCGAGTTTTGGTATTGTTCAGTATCTTTAATGAAATCATTATCCAAGTTACAGTTAGATACATAGAATTCAAAAGCCCGAGCAAAAACCTCTGTAGGTGTAGCAAAATAATTTTGTTTAGAAGAAGATAAAAATCCTTCACCCTTTGAAAAAATATAATTTTGGGCACTCTGTAAAATTAATTCAAAGTCTGTTTTCAAACTTAGTTGTTCATCTGCAAAATTATAATCAATAAAATGTCCATATTCATGGATGAAACTTTGAAGACCAACATTGATTGCACCAATACCGTTTTTTTCTTTTCCAGCATTTGCAGACCGAAAATCTACGGCAATAGTCTGATTTAAGTTGAAATACGCACCTAGTGCGTGAAGGTTTCGTAATTTACGAAAACGTAAAATTGGTTTAACGCCTTCAACTTTAGGAAGTAACAAAGATGTCTTTTTCAACTCTTCAGTAATTTCAGCAAGTTTATCAAGGTCAACATCATTATCAATCTCAACATCCCTAAAACGATCATTCAAGGTATGTTTTAGACGTGTCATTGCAGTTAATGTAGACTTATTAATATTTTTCTTTTGTTCAAAAAATCTAGCCTTCGATACTGTTTCTTTTTGTGCATAATCATATTCAAATTGAATCATGATATTTTTAACATGAGTTAAATATTTTTGTGCATAATTCATACTTACCTGTTTCGAAACTTGTATATCAAGCTCGTCCTTATGCATGAAAATTCTGCGATCTTCATTTGGTAAAGTAACTTCAACCATATCATCAATTAAAAAGCCGCTAGAATTTTCAGCAAGGATAGGTCTGAACGAACCATTAAAATCATAAGAGTACCAAGTACCTAAAACATATGAATTTTTGGGAAGTATATAATAATTATCACCAAAATCAGAAGGAGTACATTCAGAAATATTAATATTTTTCATGTACTGCTTTCTTTCAACTATATTAGGGATGCTAGGAAAATCTTTATCAAATTTTGACTTAGATCCAGTCTGACTACAAAGATTACGAATTATTCTTTGCATCATTCCGTTGTCCTTTTGACTAGATGGAAGATAATTATTTAACTCATCTTTGATTAACCCATAGCTATAAGATAATGGTAGGTTAATAAGCATTAAAGCTTTCTTCTTATGATTTTCTCTGTTAAAACGATAAAACCAACTATTTAAAGCACTGTTTTTAAATGCTCCACTTGGGCTAAGTACAATGCAAATAGATTCAATGTTTTTCTTATTATCACTTGGAAGTTGATTTGAAAAATAGATATGTTTATACCATTCGTCTTTCTTTGCTGCATTAGTATCTTTTAAATATCTTTCTACAGTAAGGAGGTCTTGATTTGAGATTTCCATTTTCTCTATATGTTGGAAATTCGTAACTGGTAAATTAATTCGATTTTTCGTCTCATCAGCTATAACATTGATTTCGTCTTGTTCAGCCAAGTAGCTATTTTCATATAAATACAGTGCTAATTTTTTATATGCAGAATACAAATTATCTTTTGGAGTAATATTAAGTTTCTTATGAGATTTTGTACTCATTGTTGAAAACTTTTCTTTCATTAAATCAATTATTTTTTCTTTCATTTTATTATTTTTCCTTTCAAAAAAGACAATCTCTATAGATTGTCTGAAATAAATTATTAACTATTAACGATTGGTATACCCTACTCAATTTTCTAGTAAGAGCATTTAGTTATTTCACCATAGGAATCCATTCAATTTGAAGCTCGTTTTTTAGCTCTTCGGTATGTGGCATTTTAATCACATCACTAAAAGCAAAAAAATCATTTGTATCATTTCGAATGAAATAAACATCTTTAGCTTCTCTAGATAATGAATTACATTGAACTACTACTCCATTCATTCCTCTAATGGCCATGTTAAAGATCAAAAAAGGAATGGATCTATCGCTAAGTTCTTCTACTCTATACCAATAAGAACGTGGATCATAGAAAAGAACTGGCAAAACACCCTTAATTGGGTCGTTAGAATACTTGTCATTTAAGTGATTCATCACTACTGGATTCGTATTCCTATCGTGCCACCAACGCTTTATCAAAATACCACCTGTTCCTGCTGCTGGCTCATAGTAAGTTCCCTTACTATTTTCTGTTAAACCGGCCAGTACTTCAGAAATACATTCTGGAGTGAAGTCTTGTTTCTTAGATTTACGTTCGGCTTGTTCATCTTCATAATATTCATGAAACCAATCAAAACTCATATCGTTTGAAATTTCCAAAAACTTATTGAATATCTCAACTCTTTTTTTAGAATCAAGCAACAATTCCATCATGCATGCTGGTGCTTTAAATGAATCATCAATACCTAAAATATTATTTACTGTTTTTACATCAAATTGCATATTTATTTTTTACCCTTCTTAATTGAAAAAATTCAAATTATTACCTAAAAATCAAACTCTAAATCACATGCTTTTAAATACTGTTTTAATATATTTTTCTTTTCTTGCGATAGATTAGCAATTTTCGCTTCTTTATTGGCTATCTCGCTGATATTACCTGCAAAGTAGCTGCGATAATATTCATCACTTACATCATCTATTTCATCAAACGATATATTTTTGTTCTCATTACAAAAGGTCTCGTCATAAAAAATAAATAGATTCGTAATGATATTAGTAGCTTCATTGGAGTAACTTTTTAACTCTTCTAAATAGGAATTTACATTGCCGTCCCAATAATAATTTAATTCGTTTTTTAAATTATTTGGGACTTCATCAATCATATCCCATAGAAAATCTCCAATGATGGCAGAAATAAAAGCTGTACGCCTATAATTGGAAAATGGCAATTTATATCGAATATTTTCGAAAAAAGTACTTATATTTTGAGTAGTGTGCAAGAAGTTTTGCATCTCGTTCTCATTTGAAAGCACTTCTATATATTCAGTAGCTAATTTATTATTCATTTTTTTACCTCTCAACAATCAAAAAAGTATCTAATATGTCTGTATTAGATACTTTCATTACAATATTTACCTTTGTTAATTTTTAGCTTTACCATCCGAAATCTGTTACAACAATGGCTTTGGAACTGGAAATGAAGTGAGAACTTTCATCCCAATTACTAGTTAAGGCTATCCCTAACGCATCAATATCTACGAAATCATATAGATTTGGTGCACCATTGTAAATGTTTTGGCTTATATCCTTACCTAAAATTGCCTTATACCAGCCATCACAAACTTCACATTCTGCAAAATCGCCCGGATCATCATAATAGTAAAGAGTATCCTCTTGCCAATCTCCGCCACCTTTTTTATCAAGTAGTTCAGTAGCAACAGCAGGATGTTCATTTTGTAAAGCTTCAAAATTGTCATAATATTTCATAATTTATATACCCCTTCTAATCAAAAACAGCCGATTCTAATAAAGCCGTTAACTTATATTCTGGTAAACTTTTATATTGCTTATCATTTGAATACTGCCAAGCCCATTCTATTTCGCCCTGAGAATATCCAAATAGTTTCCATGAACTAAAGTCATTAGGTTCTAATACTTCATCAAGATATTCAAGAATTAACTTGACATCTTTATAACAAGTATCTTGACTGAGAATTCTATCTATTCCATCTAGAATACCTTCATCACCCGTTAAAAACTCACAAAGAAAGTCTTCTTGACCATAATCATCATCTTTATGCCGATAAAAATACTCATCAAATGCTTCTTGAACTGAAATAGGTTCTATTCTCCAAGCCTTTAATAAGCGATTAACAAGCTCTAATCTCTGTCTGATCTTTAATTGATTTAGTACAAAGTTACGTAAATCAGTTAGTCCATCTATATCAGAAAATACAAAGTGAAAACCTTGTGCATTTAAATTTATTAAATTAACATTCATACAAACTCCTTTTTACAACAAAAAAAGGAACCTATTAAATCTGAGATTCAATAGATTCCTTTACAAATCAATAAAAATAAAACGATAACATTAAAACTAGTCCAACAATGGACTTTCAACAAATTCAGCAAATACGTTCTTGCTGACAAAAATCAAAATAAAAATAATAAATATTTTTACTATTTAATTATAGCATGTTTGGGCAGATAGAAAGAACTATTTCTGTTTGACTTCTAGATTAGGAACAAGCTTATTGAATTTTTAATAATATTTACTTTTACCGCAAAGTTAACTCAATCCCTTATTCTAGTAACTATAGTAAATATAATGAATAGAGGTAAAAGAAGAATGAGATTAAAAGCAAAACAACTGTTGCTCTTCTTAGGAGGAAGTGCAGCGGCAGTAGCTGCAAAATCAGCAACTAATACACAAGTACATGCTGACACTATTACTGTTAAAAAAGGTGATACAACTTGGGATATTGCCCAAAACTATAACAAAACACACCAAAACGATAAAACTTCAGTAGAACAAATTATTAAAGATAATAACTTACAAAAAGAAGGTTCATTAATCTTTGTAGATCAAAAGCTTGAAGTTAACAAAGATGATGGTACCCCAAAGAAAAAAGTTAGTGCACAAACACAAACTAAATCTGTGACAGGTACCAATAACACCAGACAAAACACTAATGTACAATCTACTCCAGCTACTAACAATAGTGGCAAAGTAACTCAGCGTCAAGCTCCTGCTGCTCCTTCAACACCTGCAGTTCAAAATCAAAGTGCTGCATCAAATGTTCAACAAAAATCTTCAAATTATGTTTCTAATGTTGGCGGAAGTGAACAAGCTGCTAAAGAATGGATTGCAGCAAGAGAATCAGGTGGTTCTTACTCTGCACGCAATGGTAGATACTATGGTAGATATCAATTAGATACTGCATATTTAGGCGGCGACTACTCTCCTAGCCATCAAGAACAAGTAGCAGACAATTATGTTAAAAACCGATACGGATCATGGCAACAAGCCCAAGCTTTCTGGCAAAGTAATGGTTGGTACTAAAAGCTAAATCTGATCGTTAACTGTTATATCCGAAAGAAGCGATTCTTTGAATCGCTTCTTTTTTATTTGTTTAATATCCTTTAGTAACAAAGTAAAAAATTGTTATTTCAACACAAAAAAAGTCCAGCTTTTTACTGGACTCTAAAGTTCATAAAATCTAAAAAAGATCTTTTATGGCTGCCGCATTTTTTTGCTTCCAGTCATTTTTTGGACTCTCATCCCTACATTCTTCCTTCCTATCAACTTCTTGTTTATGACTAACTATCGGTTCTATCTCATTATCAGATATGAACTCAGATGTATCGAACTGCTCACTAGCAATATTTATTTCTCCCGTATCGGCATTAACTAATATCGAATCTGGCTCTAAAAATTCTTTTTCGCTCTGCTCTTTTGCTTTAGCTTCAGAATCACTAGGCGAAGAAACTTTAGTTTCTTGTGGTTCTATATCAACGACTTCTACATTTAAGTACTCTTCTTCTGCCGTATGTTTTTTTAAATTATAAGGTATCGGGGATTGATAAGAAAACTCATTGATAGACTTGTCACTGCTCAATTTATACTTTTCTACTGGGTGTTTATATCTTTTCCAAAAATAGATACTACCTACAACTATTCCAATAATTATTAAAAAAGCCAAAATAAAACCTCTTTCATAAATTAAAAGGACTCATTAAATTCAATCTCTAAATTCAATAAGTCCTAAATATAAACAATAATACATAAAACAATACAAAATTTTCAAACCAACAATGGTTTTTCAACCAATTCAGCAAAACAAAATGCTGACAAAAATCAAAATAAAAATAATAATTATTTCTACTTTTTAATTTTAGCACGTTGGAAATATCTAAGTAAATACCATAACTTCCTAGCTGCAGAAGAAAAGTAAGAGAAGTTTTTCACATGTTTTATTAAATAACTATCAAGAATAAAAATTTTTGTGTTAAAATAAGTGCAATGAAAATGCACCTATTAGGAGTATAAACGGTGTAATTTAAAAGCGGTTATTTATTTTATATTTAAGTAAAATTGAATAACAGTTGGTTGGTTAGTTAATGTGAATAATTTGTTTTTCGTGGTAATTGGTAAGTTAACGCACCCTGTTAATAATACTTATTACCTACTTTTTTATAAAAAGGTGTAGTACTGCTATGAAAGGAAGCAGATCGAATTTACATGTTTTATGTGCGAAAATGTGTAAGTTCTAAGTATGGGAAGGAATATGATAGAAGGAATATCTATAAGTCCAATACATGAAATGGAAGAACTTTTTCAAAGAAAATTGCAATTACTAGATTCAATTGGTGGTTTTAGTTCAGAGTATCCGGCTTATTTAAGTATGTATATGGAACGCGAGAGTGAAGATTGCTTTACTGGAAGTATTGCTATTGATTTGGTAAACAAAATGCCCAAGAATCCCGTAAGCATCAACTTAGAGTTTTTTAAAGCCGTCAAGTACACGGCAGAATTGGATCAACTGGCATGGAATACATATCAAGAATACTGTGCTGAAGATTCTTCATTTTATAAAACAGTTTGCAGTGAGCTTTTCAAACGAGAAATTCACCATCTATTCATTAAAGAACCTGTATATCAGTCAAAAACATATAACCATGTTGTTTTAGAAAAAAGAATGTTAGACGAAGAGTAACAAAAAGACACCTCAGTATGAGGTGTCTTTTTGGTTACCTTCCCTACTTTTTTCCTTAGATTGCTTCCTTGAATAGTAGTACTTTCTTTTTTCTGGAAAATCAGTTAAATATTTTTCAAGATCTAACATAAACCTATCATCAAGTAAATTTGTGCCGATTTCTTGAGTTCTAAAATATGATGAGCTTGGCTTATCAATATATCGTTTGATAGGGAAAGTCCATGCATCTAAGTCTTTGTTCAAGTGATGAATATGTTTACGGTTATTTACTATATCTTCAATATCTTCTGTAACTTTCTCATTTTCTTTTTCGGACAACATTTCTTTTATTTTTTGCATATTATCATTCTGCGATAATTTTATATTTTCTTCGTCTAAAGGATTCCCATATGAATCATTCTTTACCTTAAAAAAGAAAGTAAAAGTGTCAAAGTATAAGAGAGCATACCCATTAATAAAGACCCGTATTGATGCCAGAAAAAAGCCTACAACATCTGCAAAAAAATCGCCTTGTGGGATAGGATAAACTTTATTCCAATAATTTATAAAGATGGTTAAAGGAATTGTTCTATCAAGTTGAGGAGGTCGTTTAGTTAGTTTGCTATTTTCGATGTCAAAAAGAAAATATCTAATAGGTGTGAAAAAAGCAAATATAATTCCTAGCCCTATTTTATTAGTTAGAATGATGAAGAAAGCATCTAAAAATACAGCTCCCCAACACAAAAGAATAGTAATTTTATTAAGTAGCTTAAATAATTTAAAAGTACCATTATCTCTTACTGTTAAACTACTTTTGCGGGGCAACACAATCACCTACTTTTTGTTAATTAAGTTCCCAGTGACGAAAAAATTGAATCATCCCTCATAAAGGTTTTATGAGAGTAGTCTAATGTTAATAAATACCCTTATAGAAAGTATCTAAATTAGTTCCATCCATATTAGCTGGGTGGTTAGCAATGAAATTACGCATATACGTATCAGTGTAAGGCAACATAGTATCGTGTAAATGCTCATTAACATTATTAATGCGTTGCTCATTACTTAAGAAACTGTCTAGTACCCCATTAGCTAATCTTTTATCGTTTTGCTTTACATTACCATTAAAGAAAATCTGACTATCAGCATTAGGCTCAATATCAAGCCCTGTCTCCCCATTATTTTGTAGTGGAATGTAATAACTAGAATTAGCAGGCATCCCACTAAGTTCAGGAGCGCTTTGGGACAAATCAGTTAAAGTTTCTCTAGCACCAGTCAATGAATTTTTACCGGTAATAATAAAGGAATCATTGTTTCCTTGAAGGGCAAAATCAGAATAATGTCCATACTGATCTAGCGTTGGATAAGATTTATTAGTACGTGCCCTTTCTAAGATATTAGACTTAGGCATATGTGAAAAATCACCCAAATTAGTTGGAGCGGAAGATGAAAAGCTTGGATTAGAGAAAAATGAGCCTAAATCAGGGATGCCACTACTTAGAGAAGTGGCAATTCGTTGTCCATCAGATAAAGTATATGGAGAAGCAACAGAATGAGTAGCTGCATCAAATCTAAGGGAAGGAGTACCGTTAGAAGATAAGTCTAAATCTTGATAAACGGTTTGTCCTGCTCCTAGAGTTCCATCCCCTCTTCCTAAATTACCAACAGTGAACCAATCTCCAGCATCATTTTGTGCTTGAAGCATAGAATGAGTATTCTGAATCTGCATTCTAAAAGCACCTGGTTTAACCCCAATATTTCCTCTTGCATCCGTAACTTTAGGAAGCATGTTATAGGCACCTTCCAAGTTTAAACTGGAATTAGTAGGAACCAAATTAGGATTATCAGTAATTCTATTTTGAGCTATAGAATTCCATTGAAAACGCCCATAAGAGTGGCGGGGAGCATTTAAATTATCAAATTCTGGATGTTCTCGTTCCCATTTCTTCTGAGAGGGATGAGTAACCCATGAAGTCGGATTATTAGCATCAAAGTTAGAAGCAGTCTCAGAGGTCATATTATGGAATTGTGCCCAATTTTTTTGACCTTCTGCATAGTAAGCAGCTTTATCTTGGTTATTAACAAAATTATCAAAATCTGAAACAGATGGGGCTTTTCCATTTTGTCCAATCATAGAACCGTACACATTCCCTTGTGGTGAAAAGACGGTGTCTAAGTCATTACCAGTAACTTTAGGAAATCCTCCAAAAGTGGAATTAATGGTATTTGCTGCTTGATTGTTTAATCGATGCCATAAACTATTATCTAACATCGTTGCTGATTCACCGTTACCTTCTAATGTAGGAATCTCCTGCGTTAGAGAACGACCAGCTACTGAATCAGCAGTAGCAGCTAAACTACTTACCTTAGTAGGTGCAATTCCAAGTGACTTTAATCCTTTAGATAATTCATTTTTATAAATATCAGAATTAATGACTGCTCCCTTATCGTGAGCAAGTCCTTTTTGGAAGACATTATCATCAACTTGTCCGTAAATATGACCATTAGAATTATTTAAAGCTTGTTGAGCAGCCTTATCAGCAACATTACTAATATGTGTTCCGTATTTTTGTTTAAAGTCATCAGATACTTTCCATTCATCGAAAGACATTCTATCCGGAGTAGGAGCACCGGCTAAGTTACCTGCGTTATATTTCTGTTCTAACTTCTTTTCTTCTGCTTTTCTAGCAGCTTTACTTGCTTTCTCCGCATCTGCATATCCAGCTTTATCAAACATGATTTTTGGATCATAAGCAGCAGATCCAGCTTTAATCATAGCTTGGTCGGCTTGTTGTAGGGCGGCTTTCTTTTGTTCAGGAGTTAAAGATTTATCAGCTAAAACAGCTTGTCTGAAGTTGCTATTAATTGCTTGAGCCGACTTATAGTTGTTCTTTCCATTAGTCAATCTCTTAGCCTTCGCCATTGCAGCAGCTTCAGTATCAAGATTTGCATCTTTAGCGAATTCAGCATTACTTTTTGCTTCATTGATAGCTTTTTGTTTTTCTTCGTTATTATCTAAGTTTGGATCAAGGCTTGCTTTCTTAATCTGCTCGTCCAAACCAGCAGCATTATCGATTGAGGATTTAACTGAAGAGGTAGCTGCTTTTTTGGTAGCATTATTAATTCTCTTCTTTAGATTTTCTTTTTGTTTTCTATTCGGATCAGCTTTCTTTAAGCCTAATTTAGACAATCCAGTAGTTGTTAAATGAGCAGCTCTGTTTCCTATTTCTCCACCAGCTTTACTTAATGCTAATGCCATGTTAGGATCTCCACCTGCTCCTTGAGCTACAGACATAGCGGCTAATTGTCCAACACTTTTACCAGCAATACCGTTAATTCTAGCTAATGCCTTTGCGGACTTGCTTCTTAAATTATTTAACGTATTATCTGCATTAAATGAATTTCCGAAGGCTTTCTTAAAGGATGATAATCTAGATCCCTTTTTAGCAATTTTGGCAGCATTAGCTCCAGCCTTTAAGCCTTTTAATCCACTTGCTGCTCCTAAACCTCCTGCAGTAACTCCACCAGCAATAGCTAGTGCCCCAGCACCAATTCCTGCAGCACCGATCATAGCTGTTGTCTTCAATGAGTTAGATGTACTTTTATGAATTTCGTCTAATGAATTCAATTGAATTCCAAATAGGGAGGCTAAAACACGGGATAAAGGTTGAAAGAGAACCATTATAATGAAGCCAATTACCATAGTCTCAAAGTGCTGTTCCGCATTCTTAACTGAGACATTAGCACTAATACCAGTTGCTTGAGCCGTCCCAGAGATTAAGTGCCAGCCAGCACCGATAATATTAAAATGACTTACATCTCCTGCAATCTTTCCTAGTGTATTGGCAGATCTTTCACCGCTTGAAACACCTGTAATATCATCTTTCATAGCAGCCCAATTTGAATTGTTCCATGCCATAAGCGTTGCCATAAAAGTAATTGTTAGAGCATGAATACTTTGAACAAAAACAGTTCCAATAAATTCTCTAAACCAATTTATTGTTCTCCATTTACCCCAATTAGATGGCCAAAATGCAATAAATATTGGGCCTAATACCCAAAGTATTACAAACACAATCTCTCTTACAAAGTAGTAATACTTTAAATATACAGCTAATCCAATATAGGTCATTAAATAAACAATAGAGAATATGATTCCGACAAAGTTAGAGCCTAAGAAAGTTCCACTAGTTAACATATTGATAGTATCAGAGCTAAATCCCAATGTAATAGCTTCGGATAATATTGTATATTGTTTTCCACCAACATGAGTAACTGCCATGTACTGAGCAAGACCTAATACTATGGCTGCATTAATAGTTAAAATCATTCTAACTAGTAGTCCATAGCAAATACATCCAACAACAGCAATAGCCGTATCAATTAAATTTTGATACCACTCAGCTCTTGACCGAATTGGACTAAATGCTTGTCCCCACCCCATTTTTCCAGTTTGAATAATAAGGGTAATTACGATTAATACTCCGGCTAAAGCTAAAAACATTGGTCCCATTTGTTGTCCAATATTGGCTATGGACTTTGTATCAGCAGTATCGGCAAAAACAGTTGAATAAATATTTTTATTGTATGTTGTTGCAATACGGGAATATGTCTGTGCTCCGGTTTCATCAGGTTCATAAGTGGTGGCGAAAATAGTTGCTCCGGGTCCAGATTTAGCCATCCAGCTTCCAATAGCTGAACTGTAGAACATATCTAAAACTGCCTTAGCTATTTTTCCCGAAAAACTAAGTGAATCATCACTTAGTGTACCTGCCGTTTTATCTGTTTTTTTGTTTTCTTGCTTTGCTTTGCTTTCTTGATTACCTAGTTCAGCATTTACCTCTTTAGCTCTTTTATTATTCTTTCCAAGTACCTTGGTATAAGCTTCCCCCATTAGTTGCATTGCATTTGCATAGGCAATAGATGGTGAGGGGTTACCTTTATTTTTTGCTTTATAGTTGTTGTACCAAGAGTTATAACTCTTAGTAAATTCATTGTCGACCTTATCATTCTGTGCATTCGTTAACTTTGCATCTTTTCCTATTCCCAATAATTTAAAAGATCCATCATAAAAATTACCAGTTGCGCCAGTATCGAAAGATACTTGTTTTGAATTCTTAGCAAACTTCTCAAAACGCTCTTGATATTGTCTTCTTTCTAGATCAATTCTCCCATCTGCAGAATGGCGCTCCCTGTTATCAAAATTTTGACCATAGTGGGAGCCCCAAGTAAATCCTTTACCATTAAAAAGGTCTGCAGTGGACTGTCCTGTTGCATCTATAGCAGAACCCAGCATATCCTTACCACCTTGGAAACCTGCGGTAAAGTAGCCCCACAAATTCTGTTGCTTAGTATCATACTTTGGCATAACTCTAGCACCTAGAGCTGTAATTCCTCCAAAAAGAAGAAGAAGACCAGCCGCTAAACCTATACAATATTTTATTATTTTATTATTTTTACTTTTTCTTCTAGTTTTAGCCATAAATAACCTCGTTAACTATAAGGACTTATTAATCTGGTCAATAATATCTCTAGTTTTACGTGCTTTTTCTACTGCTTTATTAGATTCAACAAAGTCCCATTCTTCTCTTCCTGGATTAGTTCTAATCCAAAGATTTTCACCTTCTGCTTTTAAAATTCCTTCTCCTTTATCGGGATGTTCAGTCAAAATATCTAATGCTCCATCTGTTAAATCAAAGGCATCTTTCATTAGTTGTCTATACTCTGATTTAAAACCAAGAAATAGCATAAAATCTGAGTTAGTATATAGAGCATCTGCTTTATCGTTATGCTTTAATCGTTTAATATCTTGCGACATCCAACATAAAGCTCCATTTCTTTTCCGACATCTTCTGACTATGATTTCAAAGAATCCGGACATTTCTGGATCATCAATAAACTGCAAAATTTCATCTGCATCTAAAACTTTCTTGACTGTTGCTTTCGTTGGATTTTTCATCCATCTTTCCCATAGGTATTGCGTTATAACATAGTAAGCTACATTCTTTAATGAACCTGTTAGTTGAGAAATATTGAAGTTTACATATGTATAGTCATTTAAAAGCTTGGATCTACCTTTTCCAAAGTTTGTTTGTCCATCAAATAAAGGCTTAGATCCTGTTCTTAAATACGGCTTTAATAGATCTAATAATCTATCTACTTTTGCATCTGCTTTCCCATTGTCTCCGGTATATAGAAGCTCCAATTTATCATAAATATCTGTGAGTGTTGGCTCAGGCTTTGGTAAACGATCATAGTATTGAGTTCCAATTTGACCGGGATGATCTTCAAATAATGAATTTGGATCCTTAGTAATACCAAAATCATCTATTACGGCTGTGATAGCAGTTTCAAGACAGGCGATTTCTCCTGGTGTTAGTCCACCTTCAGAACCCAAACTTTTCAATATAACATTTACAAAGCTTTCAACATTTGAAATCATTGAAGCAATATTTACTTTTTGAATGAACACTTCGCCATCTTCATGCTTTACGATTTGTTCGCCATCATTGTTGATACGAATCTGTTCTTCAACTTCTTTAGCACTTAACTGACGTCCAACACTATCGGACATATCAATTTCATCAATTGGAGTCTCTATAGTAGAAACAGCACATGGATTGATAATGAAATCAGCATCAGCAGTAATATTTAAATTTAACTGATGTAACTTCTTTGCTAGGCGTACATACTCACCATCTGGATCAATCGAACGGTGTTCAATTCCTTGTAATGACACTTCCCTAGCAATTTTTAGTTTTGCAGAAACGGACTTACCAGATCCAGATTCTCCCACAACTCCCATATTTGCATTATTAGGTCTATGAGCTTCAGTACCAAATACGTTTAAGAATTCAGTATTATGAGATGGAGTTGCTTGGTTAAGGGCAAAAGGAATTCCGCCATTGAATCTTCCTGCTGCATTTCTAGCTAAATCCATAACTCCTAAAGCTGAACGTGTAACATTGCGATAGGTATCATCCAATGTAACTAGACGTGCGCCAATAGGTACAGTTTGCAAATAACCAGATTTAACTCTTTTAACATAGGGTACAAGTGATATACCCTTATCTCCCAAAATATCGGCAATAATACCAAAATTTTGATTCATATCTCTTTCGCTATTGCCATAGATGATAAAAGAGATACAAACATCATATAGACGATCTTCATCAAATTGAATTTCATTTAATAAGTTATCAATATCATTGTATTTTGTAATATTGTCACGTAATTGGAAGGTTTGTCCCTTTTTTGCTTGGAAATCCGCATTTGACTGAATAACATTTAAATAATTAGAGAGTTCTTTCATAACCGTTTTTCTTGCGTGTGGAACGATGTCCATTGTAATGTCTACGAATCCTTGAGAAAGAACTTCTTGGAAGATAGTTGTATCTACCGACCGTGGATATCCTGATGGTGGTATATAGGCAGCAATACCATATGTCCGGTGTTTCATTGTCTCTCTCATAATGAAATATTCCTGCATTACATCATCAGTAGACCAATAACTATTACCAAGAATATTGATTAAACTAGGCTGCCCAATTTTGGTAGATGGAGCACGTTGTTTATCATAATAGTCCTCATCTTCATCCTCTTCATTTTCTTCCTCATAATATTGAGTATTATCTACCCAGTCTTCATCATAATCTGGGTCTAGTTCTTCTTCACTATAGTTTTCATTTTCTGTTTCTTCGATGTCTTCATCGTACTCTTTGTCTTTAGATGAAAATATTTTTTTAAAAAGTGACATAATTACCTCGTTAATCTAATTTAATTTTTCTAGACTTGAAATATCAAAATCATCATCTTCAGGAAAACTAGTATCTGCATCAAATGACCCATAGTAGTCTTTCCCTTGAGCCAACTTTTCAGCGTTTTCGGCTTGCTGCCGCAACCACATCGCATCCCTAGCATGAGCGATTAATTGAGTTTCAATTTGAATTCGTTGGTTAACTTCTTTGAAGATTTTGTCTGACTGTGGAGCGGAAGTAAAAATAGCAAATCTCTGTTTTTTGATAATATCTTCAAAACGAACTTTCACTGAAGATTCTCTATGCCAAGTTTTGTATAGAACATCACATAAACCATATGTGTCTAAAGCTTCAAGTTCATGATCTGCCTTTCTAAGTACTCGAGATGCTCCTTTAATTTGTCTCAGAAGCTTTGTTAAAGCTTTTTCATGAATTTGTTCTTCTAAAACTTCTGTTGAGTCACCATACACTTCATCTGGATAAACTATTGCTTCAAACTGAAGATAAGTCCGGTTTTCAAAACGATCTGTTTGTCTTTGATAATTTAGTGTTTCCTCAATAACCATTTGCGCATATCGTTTAGTTTCTTCATTTGCGCCTTTTAAGTACTTTGAATGTGCTTCTAATTCATTTAAAAAGTCCGTCATTTCAACTTTCTGGCTTTGAGTAGTGATTTTTAATGGATTTTGGACACCATTGTAAAACACCTGCATTAAACCATTAGCCTGATTCAATTCAGTACCAGTCTTTAACCACGGATTAGATTGTTGCATTTCAGCAAGCATAATAAATTTACGAGAATTATCTCCTGTCTCGTATTCAATCATTCCATTAGATATATCAATTATTCCAACGTCACTTAAAAAATCTTCCCAGCTTTCCCAATCTTCAAAAGTAAAATCACCCTCATAAACTGGTGCAGCGGATGGATCATTTTCAATTTCCTCATCATTAGACTCTAGTTCATTTCCAGAGCGATCTCGTGGTGTTAAATCAAAATCTTCTTTTTTGTTATGTCTAATGAAATAAATGATAAAAATAGCGATAGCAATGATAGCTAAAACAATATATAGTAATAAAATTTTGGACACCCCTTTTAATCCTTATTAAAGTTAACAGCCAACTCCAATTAAGAAGTTGACTGCTAAATTTAACGATGATTTCTTCGTGCTCTTGCATCACGATTGTCAATATTTGATTTACTACCAAAAATAGCTTTCCAAAACCCTACTTTGGCCACTCTTCTTGTAAATGAGCCTGGTTGTTGAGTAGTCCGATAGGCAATAAAGCCAAGACTCCAGAAAATAATTGACAACAAAATGTTAATAATGATGCCATTATGTTGCATTACAGAATCAACCATGAAAAATGCCCAAACAACAAATGTCGTACCAAAAATAAATTTTGGTGAGTATAGAGTTTGTTTTTGCGTCAATTTACTGTTTTTCTTTTGATTTTTCAATTGAATCTTCCTCAATATTTACTTACGGTGTGCGGTGAACCTGAATTAACATGATGTCTTGGCGGCTGCAAGTTTAAATAAGTTCCAATTTCTTTTGTAGTGAAATTCCGATTAATCATAATCTGCTTATATTCGTAATATAGTAAGTTGTTTTGCTCATCTACAATTGGTTTAAATGCCACATATAAAAAGGGGGCTGCAATAACGATACCTACTAATCCCCCAAAAATTACGATTGAGCCAAGTCCTGTACCGCCTAATTTCATGAGCCATTGAATTACCGAAAACCCGATAACTCCTAAGATGATTCCTACCGCTGAAATGCTGACCTGAGTCCAACTGGCAAAACCGAGGACTTTCTTCTGGTCACCCGAAAGATTAACAATTAATTCTTGTCTCTCTTCTCCCATAATTTTTCCTTCCCTCATTCAGCGTAATACTAAATGAACTCTAAAATTCAGAACTACTGGTTACTGCTTGCTATTCCAGATGCCATACCCACAATTGAACGTGCGTGTACAACAATAACAGCACCAATAATAATGAAGAAAATACCTTCAATAGCTTGTGTACGTGCTCTTGGATCAGAGGTCATAGCAGAAACACCGATCTTCATACCACAAATAACTGTTGCAATAACTAATAGAACAGCAACAAAGGTTTGTAATGGTGCAACAAATCCATTGAAGATTCCACCAAGTACGTCTTGTGCTTCCTTACCCGATGTTGGGTTAACATGCGTATTAAAAGCATCACTGCTATCAGCTTCAGCAAATACTTGCATGGTAGAAACCAAAGCAACTTTACTAGTAAGATATGCAGACAACATACTTAAGAAAAAGCGAATGCCGTTACTCTTAGATGCAAAAAAAGTTTGAATTTTTTTCACTCTAAATACTCCTTCCCATCAGAAATTTAGTAAATATAATAAAAAAGTCATCGACAAAAATACCCATACAGATATTTGTCGATGACTCACCTTAAGTCTTCTAAACAAAGCATATATTTACTACATTGTTATCATATAAAACAATGTTTAAATGGTGTAAAAAAGAATAACTTTTAAAAATTTTGAAAAAAGCAAGTTAAAAAGCAGTTGAAAAATTACAACTGCTTTTTATTGAAGATTAGCTGGAGAAAACCTCAGATTTTAATCTGGGGATGAATCCAGCTTTTTTTGGTGTATTTTTGTTTTAACCCTCCTTTCTTTGATATTCTTTATCAAGAAAGGAGGTAAAAATAATGCTCAAAGGAATTAAATTGCGACTATATCCTAATAGCTTCCAGCAAGATCAATTTACCCAAATGTTTGGCAATGATCGGTTTGTTTGGAATCAAATGCTGGCCATGATGAATGAGCGCTATCAAAATAACGCTTCTTTACCCTTTCTAGGCAAGTTTAAGCTTAACTATCTGCTTAAACCTCTTAAGAATGAATATCCTTTTCTTAAAAATAGTGATTCCTCTAGCCTGCAAGTAGTAAATGAATACTTAGTTCAAGCCTGGAAGAACTTTTTTGATGATAAGACCGGTAGAGTAGGAAAACCATGCTTTCATTCACGCAAATATCTTAAGCCTTCTTACACTGGCAAATCGTCTATTAAAATAGCAGGCAAAAGATACTTATATCTGCCAAAAGCGGGCTATATCAAGACCAGTAAAACAGGCATCTTAAAAGATGTAAAAATCAAGCGCTATACTGTTTCTTTAGCCCCTACAGGCAAGTACTATTTAAGCTTGCAAGTTGAGGTTAATGATCCAGAACAGTTTAGAAAAACAGGCAAAGAAGTTGGGATTGATGTTGGTGTAGCTGATTTAGCTGTTTTGTCCAATGGTTTTAAGTACGACTCTTTTGATGCTTCTTATCTAGAAAAGCAAGCCAAGTTATGGCAAAAGAAATACGCCAGAAGACGATATCAAGCACAAATCTTATGTGCCCAGGATAAACATAAAAAGCTCCTTGTTCAAAGGAGCTTAGATAATTTTTCTAATTGGCAGAAAGCCCAAAAACAAAAGGCTGTCTATCAGGCTAGAATAGCTAACCAGCGTCATGATTATCTGCATAAACTCACTACACACTTAGTTAAGCAATATGATGTGATTGCAATTGAAGATTTGAAAGTCAAAAATCTCCAAGCTAATCACCATCTAGCTAAGTCAATCGCAAATGCATCATGGTCGATCTTTAGACAGATGCTTGAATATAAATGTCAATGGTATGGAAAAACACTAATTGCAGTAGATCCCAAGAATACATCGCGTATCTGTAGCAAGTGCAGCTATAATAGCGGACCAAAGCCGCTAGAAGTTAGACAATGGATGTGTCCTAAATGTCATACTCAACATGATCGAGATATTAATGCGGCAATTAATATCTTGAATAAAGCCAAAACAGGAAGGCTAAGAGCCAAATGGTCAGGGACTGGCCATGGTAAAAAGCTGAGTTCTGTGAGTTAGGTATTTGGCTTGAAATATCAAGATCAAAGTAAGATCCTAAACACTACTCAGTGTTCCCAGAAACCTGGTACTTTAGTGCCGGTGTAGTTCATTCAATACCATCAGGTAAAGTGAAAACTTGGCCAGAACTAATTGAATCCAATATCTCTTGATCTGAGAAGATTTTCATTGCTACTTGTCCATTTTTATTAATCTTATGTGTTCCATCTGGATTAAGCATTAAATAAACACGGAAATTAGAAACATTACTCATGTATTGAGAAGCAATTTTTAAAGCTCTTTTTTCTATTTGAGGTTCTGCACGTTTTAATATCAAATTACGTACCTTCTTTCTTAAAAGATGAATTTAACTTTTTTATTACCACTTAATACAACATAGTATAGTCCAGCTATCCAAAATTAATATGCTTATCAAAAGAAATCACTTTTTTGACAAAAGCAAGTACCATTCTAAAGTATCCAAGCGTCGATTAATCTGATCCTGAGATGCATAGTACCCTGAGTACCCTCCGCCGCTTAAACTATCACTAATTTCTGAAAATGCGCTTTTGACGAATTTTCTTAGATATCTTTTCTTCTTAATTGGCTCAGGTGGCAACATCAAGCGTCTATCTCTTTGAGGTCCATTTGACCAGTTATTCATAATAATCTCTTCTTTCTAACAGGAACTTTGATTTTGATTATATTTTATATTAAAAATGAACATCATAACAAAATTTCACCAACTTTTTTCACCTTTCAAAAAAATTTTGTCTCAAAAAGTCTTTTGAAAAACGAAAAAAGTCTTGGAAGACCAAGACTTTAAAATTTTGATGCAGCTACTTTTTGCTGACTATTATTTTCACAATAAGTCATTTTAAGATACTCATCAATATACTCAATAGATCTATCAACTATAGATAAATTATCACGACCTAATTTAGCTTTCATTAAATTGATGGAATGCATCATATCTTCCTTAGAAAAATTATATTTTTGTAAATTATATAATCTTTGATAATTGATATATGCATCCGTATTCTTTCCTGCAATCAAACATCTTAATAAACAAGTCAAATCCATCTCATTAGTAATGGGATCTTTTTCAGTGTTAAAGTTTTCTAGAATATCGGAAACTAATTTACCATATCCCAAAAGTAATGGAGCACTGATATAGGTAAAGTTATACGATGGATCTTTTTTAAAATGATAAATACTGGAACATCGTGAATTGGATGCATAATTATCTGTAATTACCAAGTAATGCCCCTTTTTATCATTCCGATCATTGGAAAATCTTAGTACATAATTATAGGTTCCTTTTCCATCATCTAGTCCTAATTCCTTTACTTGTTCTTTATTCATAAATGCACTAATCCGAGTTCTATAGTATGTAAATGGATTTGATACAGACCTTAAATTAGTAAAACCCAAGAATAAAAATAATGTGTCTGCGGCTTCCATCAAATCAGACGAATTCCATTTACCGTTTCGATAAATATACTTAGCAATTTTTTTAAATACTGTATAAGTATCATCATTAATATTAACTTTCAGTTTAGGTGTTTTAGAAATACCAAACTTTGTTTTCATTAACGAATTCAAGGATATTGAATCTACGGAGCTTAATTTCTTATCAGTAATTTCCTTACTTTTCTTAACTGAAATATTAGGATCATTAATATAATCAAAAATATCCATTTGTTTAAAATTATTATTCATCTTAATTACCTCACAAAAAAAGACAGTTTGTAATTTCTTACTAACTGTCTTCCACCTTTATTAATTTTTTCTTTTTAAATCTGCCTTAAAATGCTTTCTATTCGTTCAAAATATCTAGCATCATCTATTAATTTTTGTTGCTCTTCCTCAGAAAGACTATCATAATTCGTTATTTCAGAATGACTTTTAAAGTTGTATATACTACTTAAAAGCTTTTTTGAAATAATCTCCCGATAATCATCTTTGCTTAAGTCATTTAAAAAAACTGAACATTCTAAGTGTTTAAACCCATTTGGTCGCATAGCAGCAAAATTTATCCTAATAAGTCTTTTATTACCACTTAACGTTTTTATCCAAATATCTTGAGTTGTTAGCTCTTTCAAGCCACACTTTTTTATAACCTCTCTCCAAGTCTGCAAAAGAACTCGTTGCTTATTAATTGGAATATAATTCATTAGCGTGTGATTAGCGATATGCTTTTCATATTCTCGATCCGAAGCTATAAGATTAATGCTCTGCGCAAAAGATAATATTTCTATTTCATCTTGATGCATCTTCGTAACCTTTTTTTCTGTCTCTAGATTCATATCAAAAGCAAAAAAGTAATCTCTGGATTCACGCTCAACAATTTCACTAATGTAATATGCAATTTCAGTAGCAATAGTTTTCAGAATATTACTTCCTGAGATTTCATTTTCATCATTAATAAACGTATTTATATCAATTTCAAACTGTAAAAGTAAGCCATTTTTAGCTTTCAGTTTAAATAGTATGATATCTGCTCTATTAAGATTATCATCCGCCCAATCAATAAATGATTCTCCTTTAAATAATAAATTAGTGTATCTCTTCCAAATACTAGTGATCTGATTAAACAAAGCGGAATTTGTCCGAACAAGTACTTTTTTATCAGCTTGAACTGGATTTTTATTACTTGAATCAAATTTTCCAAAATGCCGAATTGTATCTAGTACGGAATTAAAATAGTTTCTAATTAGACTAGTCATAAAATTTTTCTCCTTAATTAATTTAATAAAATTATCTTCTTAAAATAAAAAAGGTATATCAAATCTCACGATCCAATATACCTTCCTTAAAACAATACTTAATAAAACAAATGCAATATTTTCCAGACCGACAATGGTCTTACAACAAATTCAGCAATTACATGTTTGCTGACAAAATCAAAAATAAAAATAATAAAATATTTTTACTCTTTAATTTTAGCATGTTAGAAACATTTAAGTAAACCGAATTACCATTTACTTTGAAAAATGACAAACGTCTAAACAAACTAAGTTCATCGCAAAATTGTGCTGCAAGGTTCTATTATTAACAAAAAAAGCTGGAAAACTTAATAGTTTTTCAGCTTTTTCTTTTGATGTATCTATTAGCGAATTACTTCTGCTCCATATTTAGTTTGGTAGTAGTTAATAAATGCTTCTTCGTATTCTGGCAATTCATCATCAGTTATTCCATTCATGCTATCGTCAAAGTTGGTAATAGTAGGCATCTCGTTTGCATTAATTATTAACTTACCATTCTCATAGTGGGTGTAACTAGTAAGATCAGGAGCATATTTACCTGCCCATTTTGAAGCCCATGGGAAAATTGCTGGATCAATTTCATAAGCTGAGTTTGCAATTCTATCGCTAGTACCTGTTTCCATATTCAAGATATAAACATACATACCATCTTTTTCAAAGCTTCTAAATGCAACACCAATTTCTGGGTGTTTTCCATAACCTAGAGCTAGTACTGCATAGTGACCACCGTTTGGACCTTCTGCAATCATTTCGCTGGCGATGTTTTCTGCTATTTCTTGAGGTGTTTTACCACTAGATGCTTTACTATAACCTAGATTTTCGCCACCTAATCCCCCATTTTGAACATCAAAAGCAGTTTGCCAATTAGAACCATCCGGTCTAGTATGGCTGAGTTGACCTCTCTCTTTAAATACAATTACATTATCATCAGCACGAGTTTCTGCACCTTTTTGTAACCACGCCATGTTATTAGCAAATGGAAGTAAGTTCTGAGTTGCTCTCCATTTATTTACATAGTTAATGAATGCAGTTTGAGCTTCCTGAAGTTGAGTCGCATTCCATACACCATTGTTGGTTTGACCACCGTTGTTTGGTTGTTGACTGCTTTGGCCGTTGTTGGTTTGACCGCCATTATTTGGTTGTTGACCACTTTGGCCACTGTTGGTTTGACCACCGTTGTTTGGCTGTTGACCACTTTGACCATTGTTAGTTTGACCACCATTATTTGGTTGTTGGCTACTTTGGCCGTTGTTTACTTGACCACCATTATTTGGTTGTTG
>NZ_CP059278.1:0-10527 GCF_017894345.1 Lactobacillus taiwanensis
AGCTAGCAAAAATGTAAAAAATACTGGACAGAAGTTGACTGAATTGTTGGGTTACATATCTTATTTTGTGTCCAAAGGAGATATTGATGTAGCCTTTAATAAAAAAGATCTAGATAGAGGATATTTTAATGTAAATGAAATACCTGACTACTTTAATCTGACGATTATTAATCCTAGACAGATAAATTCAGGTATTGATCGTGCGGGCACCTGGATCAGCACTAAAGACTTCGATAGTGATATTCAATACTTAGGATATGACTACTATGGTTTCTATACCTCACAAGGCTATCAAATGACCTTAGAACCGGAGTATATAGCACAAGAAGGGGACACTTGGGTAACTATTGCCACACGGCATGGCATTTGGCTGCCTAAGCTGTTAGAACTCAATAAAGCAGATTACGAAGATATAGTAGTACCTGGGCAGAAAGTACGACTATTTTAAAAAGAGCAGCAAATTTGCTGCTCTTTTTCAGTAATGTCGCAATGTCTAAAGAAGCCCGCTTTCTTTTCTAAGAACCTAGTTAAAAAAGTGAAAAATAAAAAGCCACTCTTTTGAGTGGCTTTAGGATTGGATGTTGAAGACTATTAATTGGGGTTAATAGTCTTTATATAAATATATCATGAATAATAGTGTTATTTAATAAAGGAGTGATCCTTATTTAGAAAGGATTTTTAGTTTATCAGGATTTTGTTTAAAAGTCAAAAAGGAAGCCCATTAGGAGTATATTTGAAGTCCTACACTTAGTACCATAACTATAATCATCGCAATAGTTATAATTTTATTTGTTGTATGTAGACCAAATATAAATATCAATATTTTAGCGCATGTACGATATAATTTTATATTAAAAAATATTTTTAACAAAAGAGTTTTAATACCTACTCCATGGGGCTCGTCACTCGAGTCTAGTTAATTCGTTCCAGCCAAGGTCTTCCATATCGAATTAACCAGCCTCTCCCTCCTCGCCCCATGGAGTAGGTATACCAATCAAATTTTACATAATGCATATTATCGGAAGACTCTCAACCCCTTGCAACTCAAGGGCTCAAAGTTGCCTTAAATAAACTATGTGAATTTTTCTCCGTATAGAAAAAGAGAATGCTATTAAATCAACATTCTCTTTTTTATCTGTTTGTAAATTTCACAAGCAGACCAATTGGTTTTTCTACGGATACATCTTATATCATAAAGGCTTTAGCAACTGCATCATTTAGCTTTGATTCATCTTTCGCTGTATATGTACCCGTATCTAATATTTGATTCATTAACTTGATGATCTTTTGTGAATACTTATTGTCGATATTTGGTAATAGATAGTTATTTATATATTGAGTAACGTAACGCTTTCTACCACTGTACAACACATTCTGGAACTTAATATTATGATATTTTTCCATGACTTTTGAGTTTGCAACTGCAGTAGCAAGTAATAGGTAGTCATCATTAATCCCGTTCTTAGTGATTCCCCAATAGCAATTACCATCAACATACATACCCTTATTATCATAGCAGAAACATGCTGATTCTCTTATGTCAGGAAAGACTATCTTGTTTTGATTCATCTTTCCAGGATTTTGAGGAACCCAAATTTCATACCATTGCCTTTTTACTTTTTGAATATATTTTCTCCCTGCCAGTTGCTCCTTATGTTGATTAAGATAAGCCCATGCCTTGGGGTATTTTTTTGAAAAGTTAATAGCTACTCTCTTACCGTTTTGCATCTCATGAGTATATAGTATTTCGTTCATATCTTTATTGGTAGTTAACCATTTACTAATATTTCTTGAGGAAATTAATTGATGTAATACCTTATGTTCAGGTGTTATAGCACTATCTAGTTTATTCCAATCATCTCTAATAAAAACATTATCTGCAGTGGTCTTAATGCCTACATGGATCTCCAAAACATCACTAAATTGGCAATCAGCATTATTTTCTAATCTAGTAGCCCAATCGTTATCCTCTTTGCTAGCCATATGCCATGGATCTTTAGACTGAGTGGCATCAAGTACGCCTTGTACTACTTCATACGTCTTATTATCTAAAGTATAGTTCCCTGATTCTGCCATTAGTAGCTCGCCTGAACTAGCTACTTTATAAGCATCAAGTTTATCTTGCTCATATATACGCTTAAAATTTACTTCTCTATTATCAGCATTTCTTTGCTTATATCCGATAAAGATAGCAGGTAACACTGACGCTGAGAACATCTTTGTATCACCTAAATCAATAATTTCTAATATTTTATAGTTGTCATTTAAGTATTTTCTTATTGAGCTTCCACTCTTATTAGTTAGATATTTATTTGATGTAATAAAACATGCAATGCCATTTTGCTTTAATATCTCTGTCATACCAATAATAAAAGCATGGTACATATCTACCTTACCTTTTAGATTAAATTGTTTTGCTAACTCTTGTGATTTTTTTGAGCCCAAAACCGAAGTATTTATGTATGGCGGATTAGCAATTATCATGTCAGCTGATTCATACAAACTATTAATACTATCTATAAAATCTTCTTTAATTAAAGTTGTGTTTGACAGATTCAAACATGACTTTGCTTTATTTAAAGCTATATCATCTATATCTATGCCAATTGCTTCATAGTTAGAGAAATATTTTTCAATCGCTTTCAATAAGCTACCGTCACCACATGAAGGATCTATTATTTTTTTAGTTTCTGTTTCTTGAGCATATTTTTCAACTGCCTCTTTCAAAGCATATGCCATATATTCTGCCAAATTATCAGGCGTATATTCTTTACCAATGCTTTTTTCCAAACTATTTAGCATAAAATCTTTCTTCTCTCTCGTTATATAAATGCTACTTTTAATCGGTCGATTTTTAAATATTTCAGTTTAATAATTATACCATGAACTCAAATAAAACATTATTAGCAATCGGAAAAGCTATTCGATATTTTCGTGAAGATCGAAAATGGACACAAGAATATTTAGGCTTTAAGGCAAACCTAGATCGTACATATATTGGAGGAGCTGAACGCGGTGAAAGAAATATGACGATCAATACGATAATAACCATAGCTAAAGCTCTAGATATAAATTTCTATGATCTAATAAAAAAGGCAGCTGAATATGAATAATATAATAGAGAATGCAATTAGAATTCGTAACAATATAATTAGTTCCAATCAAACCATAGATGATATAAACACTCCTGACAATGTTGATACATGGCTTCCAAATGAGGAGCTTGAATATCTATTATCAAAAGATTTAATTGGAAAAAACTTTGACTTTCCTCCTAGAACTCGATCAAAAAAAATAAATCAAGCTATATGTGCTGCTCTAGGTTATCCTATTCCGAAGACTTTCAAGAAAAATAAGCCCAGATTTCTTTGTCAAAATTTTGATAAGTATGCTCAGCAAAGCAATAATCTTCAAATATGGAATGATAGTGTATCGCTTACTAGACGTTATTGCATTATCATACTTGATGAAGATAACATAGTTATAAATGTGAAAGTTTTATCTGGAGGTACTCTTCAAGATTATGATACAACACATAAATTAACTCAAAAATATCAGGCTAGTTTAGATAAATCTAACGATCCATCTAATACTCTCTTGAGTAGTACCGATACTTCCGAAATAATAAAAACTTTTGGTACATTTAAAGAGATCTCAAGTAGTTCACCAGCTGATTTACCTAAGCCAAACGAATTAATGACTATTAAGGAATTACATAATAAATTACAAGTGCTAGAACACACAAGCTTTCCATTTACAGGCAAATCAAGAGTAGATGGTGATGCTCTTCAAGACTTAGTATATCGTGCACTAGGATATAAAGAATATAGAGAAAATGGTCAACTACCAGATTTATTAAATCAGTTATTGGAAATAAAGAAGCAATTATCACCTACTGTAGATCTAGGACTATTCAAACCTGATGAAACTATCGAACTAGAAATGCCATCAGTTAACGGCTATATACCTACTATCTCTGATGTACGTTATGCGATATTTTATTGCAGCCAAAATGAGAATCAAATTACTATTGAAAAGATCTATTTAGTTACTGGTAAAGAGTTTTTTAAATACTTTAACTTATTCGAAGGTAAACGTATTAACAAGAAGTTACAATTACATTTGCCAAAAGAACTTTGGGAAGTTCCATCAAATAATTAATTTCCTAAACTAAATAAAAAAGACTGATATCAATCAGTCTTTTTTTGAATACACTAAATTTATCTGCGCTCAGAATTTACTTACCCTTCTTCTTAAACATTTCAAGCCAAAGATCATAGCCACGCTTTTCATCGGTGGTTAAATTATTAATTACTCTATCAATAGCTTGATCTACAGTTTCATCTTGAGTTGTAATACCAAGTGCATTCTCAAGCGCGTTGATCTTAATAACTGTAGACTTTTGCAAACGAACGGTCTGGTACGATTTACGACCAGTTTTAGGACGACCAACACGACGTTTTTCAACTTTTGTTTCTAGATCCTTCTCTACTTTTTGAGTAGTTTTCATTGGGTCATAAGTTTCTTGAGGTTTTGAAATCTCTGTCTTTTTTACAGGACGAGGTTTCTTAGCCTCTTTTTTTGTGTCCTTTTTAAACTCGAATTTAGCCATTTAGCATATCCTTACTTTTTAAACGTTCTACAATCTCTTTAGTTAGCTCAGAATAGATATAATGGATTTTTCTATCATGAATGTCAGCTTTAGTTAGCTCATGATCTGCAATTCCCGTACGATCATATCTCTTTAGACGTTCCATATGATGAATAATTTGTTCAAATAGAGCATCTTCACCAAAGTCTTCTTTGGCATCTTCGAGGATTTGATCGTCTAAGCCTGATCTTGTCTTAAGTAAAACTGGAAGCACACCTAGAATGTCAAAATCAACATCACTATATGAGTTATACATTTGTTGTAAGTACTCAAAGAAGGTCTCAGCACCATCAAGGGAGCGTTGTTGCGTCTGTAGAACAATAACGACCTCATCTGTTGCATATATTGCTGAATCAGTAAAGACGGATAATGTTGGCGGTACGTCAATGACAACTACATCGTAGTCATCTTTTACCTTTTCTAATTGTTTTGCAAAATATGAAATACGTTGTTCCTTAACTGCAGACATTTCAGACTGTAAGGAACTTGGATTTTCTGCAATCTTTTCTTTATCAGGCATAAAAGTAAGCTCAAGAAAATCAGGGTAGCTCTTGAAGTCTTCACTTGAAGGGAGTAGATCAAGATTATCCATGATATTAACAATCGCAGACTTAATATCTTGTTCGCTTAAAGCGACCATCATAGTTTTATCAATCTTCAGATCTTCTCCATCATGCTGTAAGCCATAGGTACGACGTAAAAGTTGAGTGGCATTTGCTTGTGGATCAAGGTCACATACAAGAGTCTTGTAACCCATCTTTGCAAGTTGATAAGCAACCATGACGCTGTTCGTAGTCTTGCCCACGCCACCTTTCATGTTTCCAAACAGTAAGGTAGTCATAATCTATACACTTTCTATTAATACTATATTTCTAACTTTGTAATTAGTTTACTACAACAAATTGTTAAAAGCTATAAACAAATAGTAGATTATATATTGTAGTCAATTATATATTTACTATTTATATTTGTTTACTACAATAAATACAAATAGTAAGTTATGTATTAAATTGGATGCAAATTATTTTTGATGGGTTGAAAAAATATTTTTCAATAAAAAAATAAATAATTTACCACAAATATATATTGTGGTAAATAAATAAATTACTACAACAAATAAACTAAATAAAAAAATAAACCTTGATTTATCAAGGTTTATGAATGTAGTAAATTAATTACTGTCGTATATTATATATTGTAGTAATGTATTTATTTACTACAACAAATTAATATTACAAATAATTGACTGTGTAAAGCTTAGAATTAGGACTTGTTTTTATCCAAAAAATGAGTGATACTAAGAGCAATAAAACTGAATATGGACATAAAAAAGCCCCTGATCGGTATTGGCGTACCTCTCAAGGGTTCTTGGCAAAAAAAGTGCCATAAAATCATCTTTGCTATCTATCATACCACGGTAGGGTAGAATTTCAAGTCAAGCACTATTGCCAAGCAGCATTCTATATGCTGATTTATGCGGCGATAGTGAAAGTCGATATCAGACAACTTGAAAAAAGGCTGTGCTTGCCGCAGCCTAGCAAAACAAAGGGCAACGTCCTCAGTTTATCTGTCTATATATATTCTGGGGAAGGTCATCGGGTAAGAGCCAGAAGCCCGGACAAGGAAACTTGAAACCTAAAGCTGAAAATAGCAATGGTGAAAACTGGTGAGTTGTAAGTCGATACCTTGAGCAAGTATCGCAGTGGCTTAACCTCGTTTTATGGTACGTCTGTAGGCAGACAGTGCAGAAAGCACTGAGAGTTCCTAGTAAGCGGCTGTAAAAACTAAGGTAGCGTAACAGGGAGATTATCAAATCTCGAAAGAGAGACACGTAGGGTACGTTGATGCGTGGAAAAAGATAATTGGACGCTTGAAACAACGTCTAAAGGCTTTATGGACCAATTGACCGACGGTGACCGACTGATGTAATTCGATCAAGTAGTAGTTTTTCTTTTACGTGAACAGGGAAAGACTCTGCTATCTCTCTGGCTCCCTCCTAATGTAATTTTTTATAGTGCTTTTTTCAATTTTTTTCTTGTTTTCTTTTTTGTTTTTAGATATACTTTTATCTGCATCAAGAAAGAAATCCATTTTATATATATTTGAAACGTAATTAAGCAATGATGACATCGCGATTGAAAGTGATGAGAAAGCATCATTGCTTTTTTTGTACGCAATTTTGCTTTCTCCAAGTTAATTTTGGGAAGAATTGGAGGAAAAAAATGAAAGTAGAAACTAGCTTTTTATCTAAGAAACTTCGCATCGATTACATGGTGGAAGGTGCCGAAAAGGTTAAATCACTTACTTTGGCTAACTTAAATAAGAACGTATCTAGTGAACAATTGGGTCAAATTGTTGAAGGTTTAAAACCTTTGATTAATGGACAAATTGCTAAGATTTACGTAACTGAAGTAACTCATGGAATTGCTGAATAATTGGAGAAAGGAGATAAATCATGTCTAAAAAGGTTTTAAAGTTAAATTTTAAAAATGAAAAGGGTAAAACTAAAACAATTACTATTGCTAATCCTAAAGAAGGTCTTGATAAGGCAGTAGTTCAAGACTCTATGTCTAAGATTGCTGGTGCTAAGGCCTTTAGCAAAGAAGAAGTAGCTTTATATGAGACTGTAGACAGCGCTAAGTACTACACAACTCAATCTGACGACATTTTTGATAATGACGCTGAATAGTAGAAGGCGAGGATATTCCTCGCCTTTTTTGTAACAAAGAAAGGATATTGAACTCTAAACTATGGATAGATTATTAATCTTGTCCCCTTATTCGCAAGCAATTTACAAAAAATGCGGTCTCTGTAGTAGAGTAAAAGACTGTCTCTATCGACTTGACGTCCACAGCGCACAGTCTGTTTCGATGCTAGTAGGTTCGCTAGATTTATGTAAGATTTGTTCAGAAAATATGGGAGAAATTATAAAAGGAGGATAAATGGAATTCTTAAAGCTAATACTAGATCAAGCTGGAGGAGTGGCAATTGCAATTTTGCTGATAATGCGGATAGAAACGAAGCTAGATAGCCTCACAAACGCCGTAGTACAGCTATCCGACGCAATTCGCACACCGCACAACTAATCGCGTAGATACACGACAAATTTACATATTTATGCTAACAGATGAAATCATTGAAAATTTTTTAGAAGACAAAAGGTTAGAGGGACGGGCATCAGGGACAATTCAAGAGTACTGTTTCCGGTTAACAGAGGTAAAACAGTATCTCGAAACAGTAGAAACACCTATAGATAGCCTTACCGGAAACACTATTGCCAATTTTGTCCGTTTCTTACAGAGGAAAGGACAGAAGGCCCAGACCATCAAAAACAAGCTTTCTACCCTTTCAGTTTTTGAAAAATGGGCTCTTAAGGAGGGACTAGTGTCCTCTACAGTAGTTTCACCTGATTACTATCCGAAAAGCACTGAAACTAGGCGTATAAGACGTCTCTCAGATACAGAACTGCGTGTTTTTAAGTCATATCTTGATACTCTTCAAGAAAATGCAAGAGCCGCCTTTTACTTGATGATGGGAACTGGCTGCAGAGTTGGAGAAGCCGCTCATTTGCGAGTTTCTGACATAAGTCTACGTGGTAAGAGTGTCTATGTAGACATCAAGGACGCTAAGTGGGGCAGTGATCGCTGCATACCCATTACCGATAAAAAGGCTGCTCAGATAGTTTGGAGATACTGTGAAGGTGTCGAAATTGACACTCACCCACTTTTTAGACTCTCTAAGAGGACAATACAAGGCTATGCCACTACTTTTGCCCAGAAAACGGGCATTACTTTTAGGTGTCACCTGCTAAGGCACACCTATGCTGCTTTGCTAACAGAACAAGGCGTTCCAATGCCGACAATTCAATATTTATTAGGACATAAGAGTTTAGGAATGACTGTACACTATACGCAGTCTGCGATTACAGATTTAAAAGATTTAACACCAGAAATTTAATTTTTAAAGGAGAAAGAAAAAATGAATGATATTAAGTTATTAGGTAGATTAACAGCTGCACCAGAATTAAAGAAAAGCCAAGCTGGCCATACTTACACTTGGTTTACTGTGGCCGTACCACGCAAGAATGATAAACAAGAAGCAGACTTTATTAGATGCGTTGCCTTTGGAAAGCTTGCAACAGCTATGGAGAAGTACTGCGTTAAGGGTCGTCAAGTACTAGTACAAGGGCGCTTGCAAGTAAGTCAATCAACTGACCAGAAAACCCAAGAAACTAAATATCATCATACTGTTGTAGCTCATGCAGCTAATTTTTTACATGATCCCAAATTTAGTGCAGCATCTGCTGAAGCACCATTTTAAGCTTATTTGGCTGTCAATGGTACCACAGGCTTGCCGAGGATAAGGAATTGACAGCCTCTCCCTACTTTAAACTGGCCAGCAGTGAAGAAACTTTGTTTCTTCCTGCCTAACGGCGAGTGTCGGGGTCTGGGGCTTGCCCCATTTTTATAAGATTAGATTTATATACCGTGTATTACCCCCTGTTACTAATAGGGGGGTAATAAATACATGAAAGTAAACAGTAATTTAGAAAATAGGTTTAGAAATGGCTTCATACCAATACTTAGAGGTTATCATTGACTGGTTGGAGTTCACTGTACTCGATACAACTTTAAAAGACGTAATAGATAAGTTTTTAAATATACCATTTGCTCACTTTTCACCATTAGCTAAGGGTAGATTCGGCTACCATAATCAGTTGAAATGGAAAGGTGGCCATGTCTATATCATGTTTACTGCTATTGGAGAAGAAATCAGTGAAAATACAAGAATAAAGCAAGAAACGGGAATTCACGTGATGATTACAGGTCAAGGTTGTCGTCAATACTCAACTGAACTTAGTCTAGAGACACTTCTACGCCGTCTCTCAGCACTTCCAAGAGTGAATTTCAGCAGAATTGATCTCGCTATTGATGACTACGAGTCAAAAATACTTAGCTATGACACAATCCATGAAGCAGCTTTAGCTGGTTACTTCACTTCACGCTGGTCAAAATGGGACGAAATTAACTCTCGTCAAACTTCCAACGGCCATTTTTTAGGGAGAACAATGTATTTTGGCTCTCAAAATTCTGATTTATTTTGCAGAATTTACGATAAAAGTTTGGAAAGAAAAGCAAAATCAGAAGAGAATCCAGAAAATATTCCGAAAAAGTGGACGCGACTAGAACTCGTTTATCGTAAAGATCGCGCAAAAAAAGTGGTTGAACACCTGATAAAAGGTAAAAAACCACTGGGACACGTGCTGAGAGGGACTCTCAAACAGTACTTAAGATTTTTAAAACCATCAACTGACCAAAATAAATCAAGATGGCCTTCTGCAGGCTGGTGGGAATCGTTACTTTCAGACGTTGAAAGTTTACAACTTACTATTAAAAAAGAAAGAAGGTCAATCGAAGACATGACAGCATGGGTTGATAAGCAAATTGCCCCTACTATGGCTGCTATTTTAGAAGCTCAGGAGGGCGACATGTCTTGGTTAAGAAAAATCATCATCAAGGGCTCTGAAAGGCTCACACAGAAACATTTAGACGCAATTTACAGTTATAAGGAGAAATTTTCATGAGTAATTACCCACGTATAGCTTTAGTTGACGCACTTACACCAGGTGCGCCAGAACATTATCAAAAGCTTGCAAAATCAGGCGTAAAAGATGTGATCGTCTGCTTATCGCTATCTCACTTTGATAGATACAGAGCAGGCGAATATCATACACTTCTAGCTAGAGAAATAGGTATGCGCACCCATGCCTGTCTTGTGACTGATCTGTCAGAACCTTTTCACGATGCTCGCCACTTTTTTACTGCCTATCAGAAACTTGGCTATAGCTTCGGAACAAAAGTGATGATTTTGTGCCA